>NZ_JBFUJD010000029.1:0-50983 GCF_056401555.1 Caulobacter sp. P4_E5 | reverse complement strand
GCCCTCTACATGGCCGCCGTCGCCGCCTCCCGCTCCAACAGCCGCTTCAAGGCCGCCTACCAAGCCCTGCGAAACGCCGGAAAACCCCCAAAGCTGGCCTTCATCGCCATCGCCCGAAAGCTCCTCGTCACCGCAAACGCCCTCCTGCGCGACCAACTCTCATTCCAGCCGTAAACACAGTTGCCGGCTCTCCGCTTCGCTGCGGCCGGGATGACACGATGAAGATGCGACTGGAAAAGTGGCGAGCGCTCGCCCCCTACCCCGCCTGCCTGCGCGCAATGCGGCCCAGCAGCGTCCTCAGATCCACCTTGCCCGTCGCCAGCGCCCCCACGTGGAAGGCCCGGGTCGAGAAGGCGACGATCGCCACGGTGGTCACGACCATCAGCACCGTCGTGCCGACCACCTGAGCTGCCGGCGGATCGCTGGCGATGCGCACGGGCATCAGGAATGGCGTGAACGGCGGGAACCACGACAGGGCGTTTAGAATCGGCGCGTYGGGCGAGCGCAGGGCTTGGCCCATGAAGGTGATCGGGATGGCCACCGCGATCATGATCGGCCCCAGCAAGGTCTGGGCGTCGCGTTGGGTCTCGCAGAAGGCTCCGATGCCGGCGAACAGCGCCGCGTACATCAGATAGCCGCCGACCAGATAGATCCCGAAATAGAAGATCAGGCCCTTGCCCAGCAGCACGGCGACCAGGTCGCCGGCCAGGCCCGGCGCGACATTGATCAGGACCAGCCACCCGGCCGCCGCCCAGATGCCCAGCACCGTCAGGGTCAGCCCCGCCACGCCCAGAATCTTGCCGCCCATGATCTCGGGGACCGAGGCCGAGGACAGCAGCACCTCGAGGATCTTGCTCGACTTCTCCTCGATCACGCTGCTCAGCAGGATGCTGGCGCCAGTCATCACCATCGACCAGAGCAGAAGACCGGCCACCAGACCCACGAAGGTCGGCAGGCGGTCGCGCAATGCAACCTTCTCGCCCGAAGCGGCCTTGGGCGACAGGCTATTGAACACGGGCTTGAGATCGTCGGCGGCCTTCAAGGTCTGCGGCGAGACTCCCGCCCGGGTCAGGGCCCGCTCGCGCATCAAGTCGCCCACGGCGCGCTTCAGGTCATTCTCCAGCACGGGAGCCCCGAGGTTGCGGCTCCACAGGTCCATGACGACCGCGTCGTCGCGCCCGCTCAGAATCAGCACCGAATCGAGACGCTTGGCGGCGACCTCGCGACGAGCGGCGAGGCCAGCCTCGCGGGCGGTCTTGGCCGTCTGAACCTCCGCCGGCGCGGGCAGGACGACGGTCTTGGCCTTGGGGGCCTTGAAGCGGGCGGCGGCGGCCGGGTTGTAGCGGGCCAGGACCTCGCGCCCGGCCGCGTCGCCGCCCCGGACCTGAGCCTTGCGGACCTCTTCCTGGGCCTTGGGGCCGGCGGCGGACAGGGCGGCCGAGCGCAAGGCGCGGGCCGTGGCGCGGCCCTGGTCCTCGACCAGCGTCTTGGCGATGGCGGGACCCAGGTTCTGGCCGGTCAGGTCGACGATGGCCAGACGCTCGGGCTGGGCCGATTTCATCGTCAGCAGCGGCGCCAAGGCGCTGATGCCGAGCACCAGCGGCAGGGCGATGATCGACAGCCAGAAGCCGACGGTGCGGACATAGGCCAGGTACTCGCGGCGGGCGATCTTCAGCAGCCGGCTCATGCCTGGCCTCCCGTCAGGACGATGAAGGCGTCGTGCAGGCTGGGCTCCTTGAGCTCGAACCGACGCAAGGCCAGGTCGCGGGCGAAGGCGGTCTTCAGCGCGTCCTGGCCCGTGCTGTCCTCAGGCAAGGCGGCCACGTGCCGCCAATCGCCGTCGGCCAGGGCTTCGGACGTCACCGCCCCCAGACCCGGCAAGGCCGCGACGTCGGCGGCGGATAGAGTCCCCTCCAGCACCAGGGCCCTCGCCGCCGCGCGGCGGGCGGTGGCGACGTCGCCGTCGAACACTTTCCGGCCCCGCGCCATCAGCACGACCTTGTCGCACAATCGTTCGGCGTGCTGCATCACGTGGGTGGAGAACAGCACCGTGGCCCCGCGCGCGGCGATCTCTCGGATCATGCCTTCCAACGCCTGCTGGTTGACGGGATCTAGCCCCGAGAACGGCTCGTCCAGCACCACCAGTTCGGGCTCGTGAGCCAGGGCCGAGATCAGCTGGACCTTCTGGGCCATGCCCTTGGACAGGTCCTTGATCGGCCGCTTCATGGCGAAGCCCAGGCCCTGGGCCTCCAGCATCGCCTTGGCCCGCTTGCGCCCCTCGGCCTCGGGCAGGCCCTTCAGCCCCGCGAAGAAGGCGATGGCGTCGATCGGGGTCATGCGCTTGTAGAGGCCGCGCTCCTCGGGCAGGAAGCCGATCCGTTCGCGGACCTTCGTGGCGTCGTCGCCCCCCAACACCATGATCCGCCCCGCGCTGACCGGCAGCAGGCCCAGGATCATGCGGATGGTCGAGGTTTTGCCGGCGCCATTGGGGCCCAGGAAGCCGGTGATCCGGCCGGCGGGGACCTCGAAGCTGACGTCCCGGACGGCGTGGAAGTCGCCATAGGTCTTGCTGACGCCCTCCAGGCTGACGGCGTTGACCATGGCGGCGACCTCCCGAATCGACCTTGTCCTCCGGTTGTATCAGCCCTTTTTGGAGGCGTCGGCCACGAAGGCCACGGCGCGGACGATGTGGTCGGCGAAGCGGCGGCCGATCAGCAGGGTGTGGGTGGCCGCCTCGACATGGTCGACCAGACCGTGCTCGGACTTACGGGCGGGTGCGGCCTGCATCTCCTTGCGCAACTCGCGGCCAGCGACCGGCCCGGCGGTGACCACCGCGACCGGCCATTTGGGATCGAACGGCGGCTGGGCGGCGGCCTGGGCCGACGCCTCCGGCCACAGACTAACCTCCTCGGCCGCCGTGCGGTTATGGCGGCCATTGGCGAAGGCCCAGCCCTTCTCGGCCTTGGCGGCCGGCGGCAGGTCGATCTTGTCGCCCAGGCGGGTGTGGACTAGCGGCTTGTAGAGCCCGATCGACGCCCCCCGCGCGGCCCATTTCGAGGCGCTGGCGAAGGTCTTGATGAAGCCCTGCATCTGCGGGTTCTGGGCGGCTTCCGGCGTGGCGGCGTCGACCAGGACGATGCCCGCCACCTTGTCGGGGTTGCGTCCGGCGTACTCACGCAGCCGCAGCCCGGCCATCGAGTGACCGACCAGGATATAGGGGCCCGGTTCGCCCGAGGCGGCGACCAGCTTCTCGAAGTCGGTGACGATGGCGATCCCGTCGCGCGGACTGGGCCCCTTCGGCGAATATCCCATGCCGGCGCGGTCGTAGGCGCACGAGCGCCAGCCGGCGGCGGTCAGGGCCTCCTGGGTCCCGCCCCAGTCGGCGGCGAGGCCGAAGGCGCCGGCCTCCAGCCAGATGATCGGCCGGTCGCTCTTGGGGCCCTCGCAGACCAGCCGCAGCGTTCGCCCCGGCTCGATCTCGACCATCTGCCCTTGAGGCTTGGGCGCCCCGGCGGCGCTCATCAGCCCCCCGACGGCGATATAGGAAACAAGCAGGAGCGCGAGGCTCGCGACGCCACGACCGAGAAGCTGGATCATGACGTTCAATGTAGTGAGGCTTTGTGACGCGTCGAGGCGCGCTGTGTCGAGAACTGTGCTTTAGACGGACGAACCGGCCGGACTGGCCGCTGCCGCGGCGCCGGGCGCCTGGATCGCGACGACCGGAATGGTGGCCCGAACGCGGCCGTTCTTCAGACGCGCGACCTTGATCCCGCCGGCCGCCTTGCCGCTCTTGGCCACGCTGTCGGGCCATTTCGAGACAGTGGCCAGGCGGACCTTGCGCGAAACCTTGCCCGCGGCCTTGATCGGCAGATCGTTCGCCTCGGCGAAGCTGCGGCCCAGAAAGAAGCTGGGGTTCAGCGGCTTGTCGCCCTTACGGATCTCGAAATGCAGGTGCGAGCCGGTCGAGCGGCCCGAATTGCCGACGAAGGCGACGGTGTCGCCGCGATGCAGATAGACGCCGCGCTTGATCCCCGTCGCCGCCTTGGCCAAGTGCGCGTACATCGTGGTCAGGCCGCCCTTGTGCATGACCAGCACATAGCGGCCGTAGGTGGGGCTGACGCCGGTGGCCTTGACCACCCCATCAGCGGCGACCTTGACGACCGCGCCGCCGGGCGCGGCGATGTCGACGCCCTGGTGCAGTCGGCCGTTCTCTTCCCACGGAAGTTGGCGCAGGCCGAACGGCGAGTTGATCACCCGGCCCGGCAGCGGCGCGTCGAACTGGAAGGCCGGCGGGGGAGCGGGCTCGGCCTCTTCTTGGACCTGGGGCTCGGCCTTGACGACGGCGGGGGTCGGCTCGGCAGCCGGGGCTGGGCCGGCCACCCATTCGCCCAGGGCCACGGCGCCGTTCAGCGCGCCCGCCATCGCGGCGACACCCAGCATCGTGAAGAACGCGACGCGCAGGTGCTGGGGCGGAACAGCCAGGCTCTTGGAAATCAAACCGCTACCTCTTCGACGTTCGGTCAGTCGAGAGGACCGCGCGCAGGCGATCTAGCTCTCACACCGACCTTTCGGGTTGGTGAATTGGCGGGGTCTATGAATGTCGCATGGGGCGAAAACAGGGCGCAGCTTAACCGTTCATTTACCCCGCGGCGCAGCTTGGCGCGACGCCTTCATGTATTCGACATATATTACGCGAAGTTCATATCATTAAATGGACGTCATTCTTTAAATTACACGTCATGAAAGAGACGTAACGGGACTTGGCGAACTCTTCGACATACACAGTATTCATCGGCGCACGAAGAAGCGCCACACCAGAGGGATACTTCAAATGCGCAAGTTCATCATGAGCCTGACCACCGTCGCCAGCCTGAGCCTGGCCGCCGTTCCGGTCCTGGGCCTGACCCAAGCCGCCAACGCCGCCGAGCGCGAGCAGACCGTCAGCATCGCCTACGGCGACCTGAACCTGGCCAATCCGTCGCAAGCCAAGCTGTTCAAGGCCCGCGTCGAGGCCGCCGGCGAAGAGCTGTGCCTGGCCAAGCTGCGCGCCGGGAACCTGGACGGCATGACCCGCCGTGGCTGCGTCGTCGCCGTGGAGCGCGAAGTCGAACGCCAGCTGCCGACCGCCCAGCGCGACAAGCTGGCCATCGCCGCCCRCACCAAGTCGACCGAGTTCGCCGCCAAGTGATCTTCGGTACGGCTTCCCCAAAACCGTCCCACCTCCCCGCACCCCGCGACAGAGGCCCCAGGTAACCCTGGGGCCTTTGTTCTTTTGGAGGTGGCGAGGCGCAGCGATCCTGGCCTACCGATTTCCGCGCACTTRCGCCAAAGCACCCCATGGCGCCCGAGAGGTGCGCTGGGGGCGCCTAACTCCGATTTCAGGATCGACCTCAACACGTGGTTGCATCTTTGCGTGTGGTTCGGCACAAAACCTGGCTGCGTATCGTGCGCCGAGACCCTTCCCGCGAGACACCTTTCCTCATGAAACGATCAAACCACCTTGTCGCGCTCGGCCTGCTGTCCGCGAGCATCCTGGGCGCGACGGCCAACGTCGCGGCGGAGGACTACAGCCCCTTCCCTCCCGCGGGCGTTTACGACGCCAGCGACAGTGCGTTCGAGCGCCTGCTGACGATTCGCAAGGACGGCAAATTCACGCTGGAGGTAATGCAGAAGGGCAAGCCCGGCAGCTTGCGCAGCGGCGCTGGCGAAGGCGTGTTGACGGATGCGCCTGGCGGCTGGCGTTACAGCGAAGGTCGTTGCAGCATGACACTGCGACGCGCGGCTGGCGGCATGCAGTTGCACGTGGATGCATGTGCTAGCGACTGGGGCGATGTGCCGTTCGATGGCAAGTACGCGCTCCAAGGCGCGGGAGGCGCGGTGTCGCGCGGCGACGTCGCCACGACCGCCTCCCCGGCGCGTGGCGCGCAGGCGGCGATGCCGGCGACGCCCGTGAACGCTGGGCTGCCGTCGCGCAGGCAGTTGAACGATACCTGGTCCAGCATCGATGTCGGCGGCGTGGCCGGCAAGGTCGTGATCGTCATGGTCAAGCCTGTCGATCAGGGAACGACCGGCGAGATTCTCGAGCATTTCTCGAAAGCCGCGTTTGTCATCGACACGACGAGCGACTATCGGGCGCTGTCTCCCGCTAATTTGGCCCGCCCGCCGATCGGCCTCGTCGAGATTCCGCTTCCCGCCACCCGTGGCGCACAGGGGCTCGAATTCGAGGTCGAATGCAGCGACGGGAAGATCGAGGATGTCGTCGTGATCAATATCGCCAGCCAGGAAAACGCGAAGCCGATGACACGAAGGCGCGCGAGCGCCTGGCGGTTGAACGATCGCCTTGAGGCGGTGGAAATCAAGCCGGCGAGCCGGGTCAAATGCCCGGTGGCGCAATCGGGCTATTGATCAGCGGGCCCGCCTTTTCCAAGCGCCCCGAGGACATTTGGCCACGCGCCCGGGCAGCGCCCCAAACGAAAAAGGCCCCGGCGCTGCCGCCGGGGCCTTCGTCTTTCAGTGAAGCCGAGCCCTAGAGCCCCTTCACGATGCCTTCGACCATCTTCTTGGCGTCGCCGAACAGCATCATCGTGTTGTCGCGGAAGAACAGCTCGTTCTCCACGCCGGCATAGCCCGAGGCCATGCCGCGCTTGATGAAGAGGACCGTGCGGGCCTTTTCGACGTCCAGGATCGGCATGCCGTAGATGGCGCTGGTCGGGTCGGTTTTGGCCGCCGGGTTGGTGACGTCGTTGGCGCCGATCACGAACGCCACGTCGGCCGTCGAGAACTCGCTGTTGATGTCCTCCAGCTCGAAGACCTCGTCATAGGGGACGTTGGCTTCGGCCAGCAGCACGTTCATGTGGCCGGGCATGCGGCCGGCGACGGGGTGGATGGCGTACTTCACCTCGACGCCCTCCTCCTTCAGCTTGTCGCACATCTCGCGAAGGATGTGCTGGGCCTGGGAGACGGCCATGCCGTAGCCGGGGACGATGATCACCTTGCTGGCGTTCTTCATGATGAAGGCCGCGTCGTCGGCCGAGCCCTGCTTGACCGGACGGCTCTCGACCTTGCCGCCGGGGCCGGCGGCGGCCGAAGCGTCGGCGCCGAAGCCGCCCAGGATCACCGAGACGAACGAGCGGTTCATGCCCTTGCACATGATGTAGGACAGGATCGCGCCCGACGAGCCGACCAGGGCGCCGGTGATGATCAGGGTGGTGTTTTCCAGCGTGAAGCCCAGCGCCGCCGCCGCCCAGCCGGAATAGCTGTTCAGCATCGACACCACGACCGGCATGTCCGCGCCGCCGATCGGGATGATCAGGGTGACGCCGATCAAGAGGCTCAGGGCGAAGATGCCCCAGAAGGCCCAGATGGCGTGGCCACCGCTGACCACCAGCACCACGACCAGGGCCACGATGGCGGCCGCGATCAGGATGTTCAGCAGATGGCGGCCCGGCAGCAGGATCGGCGCGCCGCCCATGTTGCCGTTCAGCTTGGCGAAGGCGATGACCGAGCCCGTGAAGGTGACGGCGCCGATGGCCAGGCCCAACGAAAGCTCGATCAGGCTGTTGAGGTGGATGGCCCCGTCCTCGCCCACGATGCCGTAAGCGGCGGGCGTGTAGATGGCGGCGACGGCCACGAGGCAGGCGGCCATGCCGACCAGCGAGTGGAAGGCGGCGACCAGCTGCGGCATCGAGGTCATGGCGACCTTGCGGGCGATGACCGCCCCGACCGCGCCCCCGACGGCGACGCCGCCCAGGATCAGGCCCAGGGTCACGACGTCCAGCGCGCCCTGGCTCCACAGGGTGGCCAGGGTGGTGCCGACGGCGATGGCCATGCCGATCATGCCGTTACGGTTGCCCGCCTGGCTGGTCACGGGGCTGGACAGGCCGCGCAGCGCGAGGATGAACAGCACCCCCGAGACGATGTAGAGAATGGCGGCGAGATTGGCGTTCATTGTTCTATTTCCCCCTGCTCTCGTCCGCTCACTTCTTCTCTTTCTTCTTGTACATCGCCAGCATTCGCTGGGTGACCAAGAAGCCGCCGAAGATGTTGACCGCCGCGAAGGCCGCGGCGATCGCGCCGGCCCCCTTGGAGATCCAGGTCGAGCCGGCGACGGCGCCGCCGGCCAAGTCGGAATTGGCGCCATGGGCCGCGGCGGCCAGCAGGGCGCCGACGATGATCACCGACGAAATGGCGTTGGTCACGGCCATCAGCGGCGTGTGAAGCGCGGGCGTCACGCTCCAGACGACGTAGTAGCCGACGAAGATGGCGAGCACGAAGATCGCCAGACGGAACACGGTGGGGTCGACGGCTTCCATGGGAGCCTCCCTTTCGATGCTGTGGTTAGGCGGTCTTCAGGTTCGGATGGACGATCGCGCCGTCGCGGGTGATGACGGCGGCCTGCAGGATCTCGTCCTCGAAGTTGGGAGCGAACGCGCCCTCCTTCGTCATGAACAGAGTCGCCAGAGCCATCAGGTTGCGGGCGTAGAGCGCGCTGGCGTCGGTGGCGATACGGCCGGGCAGGTTGGCGTGACCGAGGATCTTGGCGCCATTGGCGGTCAGGACCGTCTCGTTCAGCTTGGCGCCCTCGACATTGCCGCCCTGCTCGATGGCCAGGTCGACCAGGATCGAGCCGGCGCGCATCGAAGCCACCTGGGCGGCGCTGACCAGCTTGGGCGCGGGACGCCCCGGGATCAGGGCCGTGGTGATGACGATGTCCTGCTTGGCGATGTGCGAGGAGACCAGTTCGGCCTGTTTGGCCTGGTATTCCTTGGACATTTCCTTGGCGTAGCCGCCGGCGGTCTGAGCGTTCTTGAACTCCTCGTCCTCGACGGCCAGGAACTTGGCGCCCAGCGACTCGACCTGCTCCTTGGTGGCCGGACGCACGTCGGTGGCGGTGACCACCGCGCCCAGGCGGCGGGCCGTGGCGATGGCCTGCAGGCCCGCGACGCCGACGCCCATGATGAACACCTTGGCCGCGGCGACGGTGCCGGCGGCGGTCATCATCATCGGCAGGGCCTTGCCATAGGCCTCGGCGCCTTCGATCACGGCGCGATAGCCAGCCAGGTTGGCTTGGGACGACAGCATGTCCATCACCTGGGCGCGGGTGATGCGCGGGATGAACTCCATGGCGATCGCGGTCGCACCGGCCTTGGCCAGGGCGTCCAGCGTCTCCTTGTCCTGATAAGGATTCAGCGCCGCGGCGACGATCGCGCCCTTCTTGAGCGCGGCGATCTCGGCCGCCTCGGGGGCGCGCACCTTGAAGAGGACGTCGGCGTCTTTCAGGGCGTCCTTGGCGGTCTTGACCAGCTTGGCGCCCGCCGCCTCGTAGTCGGCGTCCGGATAGGACGCGGCCGTCCCCGCCCCCGCCTGGACCACCACCGAGAAGCCGGCGGCGCCGAGCTTCTTGACGGTTTCAGGCGTGGCCGCGACCCGCGTCTCGTTCGCGCGGGTCTCTTTCGTGACGGCGATAACGGCCATCGGCATACCCCTCCCCAGAGCGCTGTTTGCTCACCAGCATGGGGCGCTCTGTAGGGGATAGTCTTGCCTCTTGTCGAGGCTCGACGTGCAGTTCAGGGAGAAAAAATGCCGATGTCTACCGGTGTCAATGGGCGGTCGCAGGCTTTTCGCGGAGGAAGAAGATCCCGGCGGCCAGCAGCACGGCGGCAGGGATAGCGCTACCAACGAGACCGGCCGGGGTGCAGAACAGCAGGGTGATGAACAGCAGCAGGGTGGCGACAGCCAAAGAGCCCCACTTGGTCATGCCGTTGAACGCCGCGAAGGTCGCGGCCTGTTCCGAAATGTCCATCTTACCGCGTTGATAGTCGCCGGCCATGTGTCGTCCTTGGAAGCAAAGGGAGGATACCGAGCCCGCCCGATACAACGCGGGGGCCTAAGCCTCAAGCGTACGAATTGTCCCACGCCTCCTTAAGGAACCGGATGCGTACGGCTTCGACAGCCTGGTCGACGGTGATGTCCGCGATTCGCCCTTCCCCGCCGTCCAGACGCGAAAGCCAGCGGGAATAGGCCGGCACCGGGGCGGTGCCCATCAGGCCGACGCAGGGCGTACCGACGGCGGCGGCCACGTTCAGCGGCCCCGAGTCGTTGCCCAGGAACCCGGCCGACAGAGCGATCAGGGCCGCTGACTGGTCGAGGCTCAGGTCGCAGGCCACGACATTGTTCGGCAGATCACCGATGGCCGCCCTGGCGCCGTCGGCTTCATGCGGGCCGCCGATCCAGAACACCGTGCCGAACAGGTCCGCCAGCCGCGCGGCCGTCTGGGCGAAGCGCTCGGCCGGCCAGGTGCGGGCGGGTTCGCTGGCGCCAATCCCCAGGGTCAGCCACGGGCCCGGCCTGTCGGCATAACGGGCCTTCACCGCCGCCAACGCCTTCGGATCCAGTTTCAGTTCCGGCTCGCGACTGGTCACGACCAGGCCATGGGCCTTCTCGAAGGCTTCCAGCTTGTCGATCCGGTGGGCCGGACGCATGGATTTCGGCAGGTAGGGTCCCGTGGTCAGGAACGTCTCCTGGCCATGCCCCAAGCCAAAGCCCCGGCGCTCGGGCACGCCGGCCAGGGCGGCGGCGATGGCGGGCCGGTCGATCTTCTCCAGGATCCATACCGCGCGCGGCCTCTCGGCTCGGCAGATCTTCCAGAAGTCGATGACCTCGCGAACGCCCTTCAGCTTGTCCTTGTAGTTCGGGGCGTAGACGACGCGCTCGACGCGGGGCTCGACGGCCAGCACCTCGGCGGCGCGGCTGGCGGGTCGAGCGACCAGCACCACCTTGCCCTCCGGCGTCGTCGCCGCGATCGCCCGGATCGTCGGCAGGTGCCACATCAGGTCGCCGATACCGCGATCGGGCGCGTAGACGAGGACGGGGCCGGAGGCGGTCAAGAGCGATGGGTCTCCGGCGCGAAATTCCCTCTCTCATAGAGAGAGGGAGGGGCCCGCCGCCAGAGGCGGTGGGAGGGTGAGAGGTTATAATCTCGCAGAACGAAGCGCGGCTAGGGCGCCGTCCCCACGGCGAAAACGTGGCCGCAGGCCTCAGAAAGCGGAGGACTCAGGATTTTCCGGCCAGCGGTGAAACCTCTCACCCTCCCACGCCTGACGGCGCGGGCCCCTCCCTCTCTCTATGAGAGAGGGATTCTCCGGCTACCCCCACCCCGCCAACAACCCCCGCAGCCCGGCCACGAAGGCCAGGGGCTGGTCGATCATCACGTGGTGGTCGGCGTCAGGCAGGGGCAAGAGCAGCACGTCCTTGGGCATCTGGGCGATCATATAGTCCACGGTCTCGGCGTGCATCAGGTTCGACCGCTCGCCCCACATCAAGGCGGCCGGACACGCGATCCTGGTCAGCAGATCGCCTAGGTCGGGCATCTTGAAGCGCTGCCAGATGGCCGGATCGAATTTCCAGGTCCAGCCGCCCTCGACTTCCTTCAGCGAACGCCTGGCGATGAAGTCGGCGATGTAGAGGTTTTCGCAGGGCTGCGGCGGGGCCAGGCGGAAGCGGCCCAGGGCCTCCTCCAAGGTCTCATAGACCCGGTTGGCCGCGTCGGGACGCGGCGGCGGGCCTTTCCAGCGCTTTTCCGGCGGCTGGATGCTGCTGTCGGCCATCACCACGCCGCGCAGCCGGTCGGCGTGCAGGGCGGCGCAGTAAAGGGTGGGAAAACCGCCGAACGAGTGGCCGACCAGGATCGGCTTGACCCCGCCCGCCTCGAGGCCCGCAGCCTCGATCGCCGAGAAGATTTCAGCCGCGAAGCTCTCGCCCGAATAGGCCTCGCGCCAGTCGCTGTCGCCCATGCCGGCCCACGAGATCGCGGCGACCCGCCAGTCTTTGGCGAAGAACGGCGCGATGAAGCTCCACCAGTCGGCGTGGGCGCCGTTGCCGTGCAGGAACAGCAGGCCTGGCTTGCCGACCTCGCCCCAGGTCAGGAGCTCGATCCTGGCGCCGTCGGCCTCGATCAGCGAACGGTCGGGCGCCTGGGCGATGGCGGCGTCGAACCAGGCCGGCGCGGGCGGCCTCTGGCCCTTCAAGGGCGCGAGCAAGGAAACGGGCCGGGTCTGGTCGTCGGCCATGCCTTAAGCCTCTGCCTTGTAGGCCAGCTCGCCGGGACGCGGCTTGCGGGGCGCTAGGGCCTTGAAGATCCCGGTGCCGGTGATCAGCACGCGATCGCCGGTCCAGATGCGGCCGCGCACGGTGAACAGCAGGTCTTCCTCGCCGATCAGCTCGCCCTCGCCCTCCACCCAGTCGCCCAGCTGGGCGCCCGAGAGGAAGTCGCACATCAGCCGCACCGTCACCCAGCTGTAGGACTTCCGTAGCGAGATGATCCGGCCCCAGGCCATGTCGGCGAAGCTCATCAGCATGCCGCCGTGGCAATTGCCCAGGCCGTTGGTGTGATGCTCCTCGACCCGGAAGGCCAACCGCGCTTGGCCGGGCCCCTCGCGGTGCTCGAACAGCGGCCCGATCTGGCGGCCGAAGCCGCGCGACCAGTTCAACTGGCTGAAGCCTTCGGGGATGGCGGTCGTCTGGGCGTCTGTCAGATCGTCGGACATAAGGTCAGGCTAACGAGCGTTTGAAAGAAACGAAAGCCTTCCGTAAGGACGCCGCCCCAGCTGGCGTCTAACCTTTCGAAACAGGGGAGACGGATGGGCCGCGACCACGACATCGGTAGGCACGACATCGACAGGGACGGGGACTTCGCCGCCTGGCTGGCGCCGCATCTGCCGATGCTGCACCGGACGGCCCGCGCCTTCGCCGAGTCGGCCGACCAACACGACCTGCTGCAGGAGATGACGCTCGCCCTCTGGAAGGCGCGACCCCGGTTCCGCGACGAAAGCGCGGCCGGGACGTTCGTCCACCGGGTGGCCCATAACGCCGCCCTGACCTGGCGGCGCGGCGAAAACCGCCGGCGGCTGCGCGGTGTGACGGTCGAGGCCGAGTTGCTGATGCGCGACGCCGGCTCGGACCCGCAGGCCGTCCTGCTGGAGCGGCTCTACGCGGCGATCCGCCAGCTGCCGCCAGTCGAGCGGTCGCTGATCCTGCTGTCGCTGGACGGGGTGGCCTACGCCCAGATCGCCCAGCTGCACGGCCTTTCCGAAACCAATGTCGGGGCGCGCCTGACCCGTATCCGCCAGCGCGTCTCGAGCCTCGTGGAGGACGCCGACAATGGAGTTTGAACAGCTCGAAGCCGCCTGGCGCTCGCCGGCCAACACGCCCGACGACAAGGCCCAGGCCTATCTGATGGAGACACTGATGCAGACGCTGAAGGCTCGCCGCCGTGGCGAACTCCTGTTCTTCGCGATCCCCGTGACCGCCATGACCATCTTCACGGCCCTCATGGCTCGAACGATCGCCGCCGGACGGATGGACGTCGGCCGCGAGTGGGGCTCGCTGGCCATGCTGGCGGTGTGCTGGCTGGTGCTGGCGGCGGTGCTGGTCGTCGGGATCCTGCTGCGCCATCGCGGCAAGCCGGACAGCTCGCCGGTGCGCGACACGCTTGCGGCGATGCTGGCGGCCAACCGCCGCGCGCGAACCAATATGAGGATCTTCTGGATGATGCTGCCGGTCTTCGTAACGCCGATGCTGGTCAGCGTCGGCCAGCTGCGCGAGGTGGGCAAGGCCACCGAGCGCGACACCTGGCAGATGCTGTTCGTGTTCGGCGTGGCCTTGATCGCCAGCGTCGGCTGGAACACCGCGCGCTATTTCTGGGTGATGAAGCCGGAGCAGCGGAAGCTGGAGGGGCTGCTGGCGGAGTATGAGGGTTAGGCGTCAGCGCCCCCCTCCGTCACGATGCRTATCCGCATCGCGCCACCTCCCCCGCTTCGCATGGGAGGAGGAGGCCGCGTCCTCCTCACCCGTGAAACGGGGGAGGTGGCGCGGCGCCGATAGGCGACGTGACGGAGGGGGCGTCTACAGCCCCACCGCCGCCAACGCCTTGGCCTGCCTTTCAGCCACCGCCTCTTCCGAGAACCCCTCTAGCGAGGCCTCGAACAGCGCCCGCCAATTGTGCCGCGCGCCCAGGTGCAGGAAGGCCGCGCCCAGGCCGATCGCCGCCCGGTCCATGAACACGAACTCGCGCGGGATGGTCACGCCGCCCACCGCCTTCAGCGCCTGACGGACCTTGAAGGCCTCGCGGCGGCCATACTCGCCGGGCGGGACATCGTCGGCCACGGTGCGGATCCGGTCGTCCAGCAGCGGGCCGTAGATGAAACGGGCCCAGACGTTCAGCGCATCGATCAGGTCGTCCGTCAGACCGGTGAAGCCCCAGCTGCGATAGGACTCCATCTGCTCGGCGCGGTCGTCGTTGGACAGCGCCCGATAGAGCCGCACCACCCCCGCCACGAACTTCGGCGGGAAGATCCGGATACAGCCGAAATCCAGCAGGTTCAGGTGCGCCGCGCCTTCACCGCCGAACGTGTAATTCCCCAGGTGTGGGTCGCCGTGGATGATCCCCAGATGGGTCATCGGGCTCCACCAGGCGTCGAACAGCAGGCCGGCGACATGGTCGCGAGTCTTTTGCGAGGCGTCCTTGAAGGCCAGCAGGCCCTGGCCGTCCAGCCAGGTCATCGACAGCAGGCGCCCTGTGGATAACTCCGGAACCGGCGTCGGCGTGCGGATATCCTCGCGCCCGGCGAAGAAGGTCCCGTACAGCGCCATCAGCTTGGACTCGCGGGCGTAGTCCAGCTCCTCGCGCAGGCGGTCGCCGATCTCGATGATGGCTTCGGACGGGTCGATCGAACCGTCCATGCGCTTCATCAGGCCGATCAGGGCGCGCAGCTGGCCAAGGTCGCTTTCGACCGCGCTCTGCATGTCCGGATACTGCAGCTTCACGGCCAGGGCGCGGCCGTCATGGGTCGTGGCCCGATGCACCTGGCCCAGCGAGGCGGCCGCGGCGGCCTCGTGCTCGAAGCTCGCGAACCGGTCCTGCCAGTCCGGCCCCAGCTCGGCCGCCATCCGCCGACGCACGAACGGCCAGCCCATGGCCGGGGCGTTGGTCTGCAGCTCGGCCAGCTCTTTGGCGAATTCGGGCGGCAAGAGGTCGGGCACCGTGGCGAACATCTGGGCCGCCTTCATCAGCGGCCCCTTCAGGCCGCCCAGCGCCGCCTTCAGCGCCTTGGCGTTGCGGGCGTTGGCGTCGTCGCCGCCAAACACCCGGTTAGCTCCGTAGGAGACCGCCGCGCCCGAGAGGCCCGCCCCCACCTTGGCGAAGCGAGACAGGCGGCCCGAGAAGCGGTCGCGTTCCGGATCGCGCGGGTCGTCGGCCATCAGGCGAACTGGCCCGGGTCGTAGAAGAACCGCTCGCGGACGATGACGTCGCCCTCCCAGTGCTGGTGGGCCAGCTCCTCGAAGCGCCGCGTCTTGCCGTCCTTGCCGGTCATGTGGAAGACCCAGCGGATCACCACCTGGTCGCCGTCGTGGATCACATCGCCGGCCGGCTCGGTCTCCATCTTGGCGAGCCGCGCCAGGGCGGCCGCCTCGTGCGCCACCAGGACGTCACGCCCCGCGCGCGGCGGCGCGTTGTTCTCCTGCATCGTCGCGTGCGGCGCGTAGAAGCGTTCGATCGCCTCGACATGCTCGTTGCGGACCACGGTGGCGATGAAATCGGCCAGGCGTTCCTGGGTGGGCATGTCGTGTCGCTCCGTCAGACGAGGGCTTCGAACTCGTCCACCAGCCGCTCCAGCTGCGAACAGCCGGCGGCCCAGAACGCTTTGTCCCTGGGGTTCAGGCCGAAGGGGGCCAGGGCCTCGACATAGGTGCGCGTACCGCCCGCCGCGAGGAGGTCCTCGTACAGCGGCGCGAATTTCGCCGGATCCTCGCGGCGCTTCTCCATCAGGCCGCGCACCAGCAGATCGCCAAACGCGTAGGCGTAGACGTAGAACGGTGCGTGGCAGAAGTGGCTGACATAGGCCCAATAGTGCTCGTAGCCGTCGTTCAGCTTCACGGCCGGGCCCAGGCTCTCGCCCATCACCTCCAGCCACAGGCCGCCGATCTGGTCGGCCGACAACTCGCCTTCCAGCCGGGCCTCGTGGAAGCGGCGCTCGAAGCGATGGAAGGCGATCTGGCGGACCACGGTGTTGAGGCCGTCCTCGATCTTGCCGGCCAGCAGGCCCTTGCGGTCCTCGGGCGTCGCCTCGGCCAGCAAGCGGTCGAACACCAGGCCCTCGCCGAAGATCGAAGCGGTCTCGGCCAGGGTCAGGGGGGTGTCGGCCAACAGGGTGCCCAGCGGCGCGCACAGGGTCTGGTGGACCGCGTGGCCCAGCTCGTGGGCCAGGGTCAGCACGTCGCGCCGCTCGCCCATATAGTTCATGAACACGAATGGATGGCGGTCGGCCGTGACCGGATGGGCGAAGGCGCCGGATTGCTTGCCGGGGCGCGGGCGGGCGTCGATCCACGGGCGGTCGAAGAACACCCGGGCGGCGTCGGCGAACTTCGGCGCCAGGTCCTGGAAGCTCTCCAGCACCATGCCCTTGGCCTCGTCCCAGGCATAGGCGCGCGGGGCGGCCGCGGTCAGCGGGGCGTTGCGGTCCCAGTAGTCCAGGCTGCCGCGGCCCATGACCTTGGCCTTCAGCGCGTAGTAACGGTGCGACAGGCGCGGATAGGCCTCGACCACCGCCCGCTCCAGGGCGTCGACGGCGTCGGCGTCGACCTCGTTAGCCAGGTGCCGCGACTGGGCCGGATGGTCGTAGCGGCGCCAGCGGTCCTCGATCTGCTTCTCGAAGGCCAGGGTGTTCAGCACCAGGGCCTGGGTCGAGGCGCGCTCCGACAGGGCCTTGGCCAGGCCGTCGGCGGCCGACTTGCGGCGCTCGACGCTGGGGTCGGAAAGGCGGTTCAAGGCCTCGGGCAGGGTCAGGGTCTCGGTCCCGGCCTTGCCTTCGGTCTGGGCGGTCAGCTTGGCCAGGGTCTCATCATAGAGACGCACCCAGTTGGCGACGGCCGGGGCCTTGTCGACGATGAAGCGCTCCAGCTCGGGCGACAGCTCGTGCGGGCGCGACAGGCGCACGCGGCGCAACCACGGCGCCCAGCGGGCGCTCAGCGGATAAGCTTTAAGCGCGGCGGCGATCTCGCCGTCCTCCAGCTGGTTCAGCTCCAGCGTGAAGAACAGGCTCTCGGCGGCGACCTGCGACGAGCGGGCCCGTAGGTCGCCTTCGAATTTGGCCCAGGCCGGATCGTCGCGCGCCACCGAGGCGGCCAGGGCCGCATAGGCGCCGACGCTCCACAACCCGTTGGTCGCCTGTTCGTAGAGGCCGATGCCGCGATCCAGCAGCACGCCCAGGCGCTGGGGTTCCTTGCGGGCCTCAAGGAACATCCCCTCCAGCGAGGCCAGCTCGTCATTGGCGGCCTTGGCGGCGGCCAGGTCGGTCTCGATCCGGGGGTCGTCGCGACCGACATAGAGGTCGGCCAGGTTCCATTCGGGCGGGGCGTCAGGCTTGAAGGGGGCGTTCATGGGCTAGCAGATAGGCCTCGGCGCCGGCATGGCGCAATGCGTCAAACGTCTGGATGACGCTTCTGGACCGCCTTGGGCGCCACGATCTTCCAAGCCTGCTTGAGCAGTCCCGCCAGCTCGTCGGCCTCGATCTCGGAAAGCCGCACCAGCACCGCCGGATAGCCGCGATAGTGGTCGTCGGTGAAGAACCGGTCGGGCGCGGCCTCGATCAGCATCGCCTTGGTCTCCATCGGACAGCGGATGGCGGCGACGCCGGGGACCAGCACGCGCTTGGCCTTGGGCGCCGGGCGGGCCAGATAGCCCCAGGCCATCCCCTTGCCGCCGACCTCATAGCCGAACTGGCCGCTCTCGTTGGCGCCGCCGGTCACTTCCGGCAAGGCCAGGGCCAGCGCCTTCAGCTGTTCGTCATCGACCATGGCCCCCTCCGCGCAACACCTTGTTAAGCCTAAACCTTAAGGTTCACGACACGTCTGCGAAAGCCGATGTTTACCCCGAGGCTGTATCACTCTGAACCAACAAGAGCCCTGCTCCATGTGGGCGTGGCCGGTTCTGGTGGATGTGCCCAATGACCAAAACGGTCCTTGTCGTCGATGACGACCCGACACAACGTCGGCTGATCCAGGCGGTGCTCGAGCGCGACGGCTTCGCCGTGGCTCACGCCGAAGGCGGCGACACCGCCATCGCGCACCTGACCTCGGGCGCGCCCGCCGACGTGATTCTGCTCGACCTCGTCATGCCCGGGCTGAACGGCCAGGACACGCTGAAGGAGCTGCGCGCGCGCGGCTTCACCCAGCCCGTGATCGTGCTGACCGCCAGCGGCGGCGTCGACACCGTGGTCAAGGCCATGCAGGCCGGGGCCACCGACTTCTTCATCAAGCCGGCCAGCCCGGAGCGCATCACCGTCTCGATCCGCAACGCCCTGTCGATGGGCGACCTGAAGGGTGAGGTCGAGCGCCTGACCAAGCGGGCCGGCGGCAAGACCACCTTCGCGGACCTGATCGGCGCGTCGCCGGTCATGACCATGGTCAAGCGCATGGGCGAACGCGCGGCCAAGAGCGCCATCCCCGTGCTGATCACCGGCGAAAGCGGCGTCGGCAAGGAACTGATCGCCCGCGCCGTGCACGGCTCGTCCGACCGCTCGGGCAAGCCGTTCGTGGCCGTCAACTGCGGCGCCATCCCCGAGAACCTCGTGGAGTCGATCCTGTTCGGCCACGAGAAGGGCTCGTTCACCGGCGCCAGCGACAAGCACCTGGGCAAGTTCAAGGAAGCCGACGGCGGCACCCTGTTCCTCGACGAGGTTGGCGAACTGCCGCTGGACGTCCAGGTCAAGCTGCTGCGCGCGCTGCAAGAGGGCGAGATCGACCCGATCGGCTCCAAGCGCTCGCTGAAGGTCGACGTCCGCATCGTCTCGGCCACCAATCGCGACCTGCAGCAGGCCGTCGCGGCCGGCCGCTTCCGCGAGGACCTCTATTACCGCCTGAACGTCTTCCCGCTGGAGGCTCCCAGCTTGCGCGAGCGCCGCGAGGACATCCCGGCCCTGGTCGAGGCGTTCATCCGCCGCTTCAACGTGGAAGAGGGCAAGCGCGTCATCGGCGCCTCGCCCGAGACCCTGCAGCTACTGACCGCCTTCGACTGGCCCGGCAACGTCCGTCAGCTGGAGAACACGATCTATCGCGCCATCGTGCTGGCCGACGCGCCGTATCTGCAGCCCTATGATTTCCCGGCCATCTCGGGCTTGGCCGCGCCGATGGAGGCGGTCTCGATCGCGCCCGCGCCGCCGCCCGCCGCCATGCTGCAGGCCGCGCACGCCGCCATGTCCGCTCCGGCCGCCGACGCGCCCGTGCGCATCCTCGACGACCGCGGCCATCTGCGGACGCTGGAGGACATCGAACGCGACCTCATTCAGCACGCGATCGACGTCTATGCCGGTCATATGAGCGAAGTGGCCCGCCGCCTCGGCATCGGCCGCTCGACCCTCTATCGCAAGGTCCGCGAGCAGGGCATCGAAGTCGACATGAAGGAAGCGGGCTAATGGCGACTTTGATGATTTTCCGGCCGGTGTCGCGCGAGCAGCGCCTGAAGACGCTGCTGAAACCGGCCCGCCCGGCCGTCAAACCGACGGCGCGGGCTTAGGTCTCTTGCCGATTTGGTGCTCGGGCCGATTTAGTGTTCGGGCCGACCTAGTGTCCGGGAACCGCCAGGCTGAGGCTTGGTCGCTCCTCGGCGTCTTCGACGTGTTCTTCGGTGACGTGCTCTTCCGCCTGCTCCGTGAGCCGGATCCAGCCCGGTCCCGAGCGGCGGGCGAGGCCCTCCATCTCCATCACCTCCAGCTCGCGCCCGACGGCCACCGGCGTGACCGGGCGGCTCCAGCGGTGGTCGAGCTGACGAGCGATCTCGGCCTCGTTCAGGCCCGGCGCCTGGGCCAGGGTCATCAGGATCATGTCGCGCGTGGTGCGCCCTCGCCGGCCGCGTTTGCCCGGCGTCGGCGGCGCGAACGTCGCCGGCTCGCCGGCCGACAGGCGCTCGGCCATGCCAGCCTGCTTCAGCGCGTCCAGCGCCAGGATGATCGCGCGCAGCTCACTCTCGAACGGGGCTTGAGCCCGCCGTTGCGCTTCGATCATACGGGTTTCCAGCTCCGCCTTTCGGCGCAGCAGATATTGATAAGTCGTCGCCATTGTCCTTAGTCCGTTGAGCCGTGGGGCTCGCTCGGCGGCCGATCCAGGCTTTCGCCTGCGCGCATCGAGACGGGGGTCGCTGTGAGCAGCCGCGACCCAGAACCTCACAACAGGGAAACCGTTAACTCTTTACAATTATTCACATTTTCAGCCGGGATCGTTACCAAGACCTTAACAGTGGCGGGTGAACGACAGTTTTTGGTAAGCCTTTGAGACGAAATCCTAGAGTGTATTCGTTCGCCGTTCGCGCCAGGCCACGATCAAGGCGATCGTGAGACCGACCAGCACCAGGTGAGCCATCAATCCATTGATGAAATTGGGCAGTACGAAGGCGCCGCGCGGCCCCACCCGCGACAGCGGCAGGACGACGTAGTTCATCACCAGATAGGTCGCTAGCCCGTAGCCAAGGCCCATCACGACCGGCCGCTTGGTCAGGATCGGCAGGCGAAGGCTGGCCACGGCGTAGACCGCCACCATCACCGCCATGATGCCGAAATGCAGGACTAGGCCTAAAGCCGCCGTCTGCGCGCCGCCCTTGTACGCCGCCTTGCCCAATAGACCGCTGGCGATCGACTGTAAGATCCGCTCGGGCGGGACCCCCTTGGTGATCGCCCAATAGACGCAGGCGTCGCTGATATCGAGGGTTCCGGCCACCGCGGTGGCCAGCAGGATGGTCAGCGCGACGCCGCGCGAAGATTTGACGATGTCCATAAGTTCTCTCCCCGTTGGTAAGGGAGTTAACCGCAGAACGTCGGTCTCGCCGTCAGGCCCGGTCGCGCCAGGATCAGCCTTCGTCGCTTTCTAGTGCCTGACGCTAGATCCGCCCCGCCGCCGCCAATCGATTTTGGACTTCACTGGCAAAGGCGACCTCCTCGGGATCGACCTCACCGTCAGCATCGATCACGCGGCGCATGGAGCGCATAAGAGCCTTGGGATTGCCCTCCCCTGCACACATGCGAGCAAGCGCTCTTTCAAAGGCCCGCTCATCCGGTACCCAGGACTGGACGCGTCTCCGGACGAGCACCTCATCCAGGGGATCATCCCAGTTCAGCAGGACGTGCTTGATGATTTCCTCTTGCTCGTCTTCGTCGAAATCACCGTCCGCGGCGCCGACGAAGCTCAGGATGATGATCTCGTCGCGGCAACTCTGAACTGCCATCAGTTCAGGGCTGCGCGTCGCGGCGTCATCCGCTGTCATGTACCGGAGGAGAGGGTGTTCGCGGAAAAAGCCCAAGGCGTCCTCGTGAACTTCTCCGGTCGACAGGTCGGTCGCCTCCGCGACCCTCGATGCGAGGAACATGCGCATAGCTCCGCGCATATGGCAGTAGGCGGTCAAACGGACCTCGGCCACCTCACTGAGGAGATTGCGCAGCGTGATGCAGCGCCCCGTCAATTGTAGCTTGGTGTCCTCGTAGACGATGTGGAAGGCCATTGGCGGCGCCGGTGGATCATCTACCTCCACCAGCATCGCGTGATCATCAAACTCTGCGCCTCGAACTGGTCGGCCCAGACGTTCGGCTCTCGCCCCCACCAGTCGTCGCCGGAAGGCGGACCGCGCGGTGACAAAGTGATCAAGATTCAATTCGGTCATTGGCTCCCCCCAATAGAGAGGAGTTAAAACACAATTCATAGGAGTGTCGACATCGTCACACACCCATTTTGAGAATCAGCCTTCGTCGCTTTCCGGCTCGGCTCCCGGCCGTTCGCGGCGGCCAAAGCCCTTGCCGCGCTTCATCGGCTTGGACTCGCCCCCATTCTTGGCGCCTTGGGCCTTGCGGGCGATTTCCTTGAGCTTGATGGCCTGGTTGCCCGACAGGGCCTGGCCGCGCGCGCCCTTCTCCGGGTCGGCGAAGGCCCGGCCGTAGGTCTCGACGCGCTGGGCGACGCTGGTCAGGAACTCGCCCTCCCATTCGGAGAGCTCGACGCCGGTCTTCTCGGCCGCGCGCCGAGCCCGCTTGAGGGCGTTCAGCGCGGACCGCTTGGCCTGTTCTTTCGGATCGGGCGGCTTGGCGCGCATCGGGGAGAACGCTAGCGCGATCCGACGCGCCAGCGCACCCGTAAAAACGACGGACTTAGATCTCGCCGATCGCCGACAGATAGAGGTCCAGGATCGCGTCCTCTTCCTGGCGCTTGGCGCGGTCCTGCTTGCGGATGCGGACCACCTTCTTGAGGATCTTGACGTCGAAGCCGTTACCCTTGGCCTCGGCGTAGACTTCCTTCATCTGCTCCATGATCTCGGTCTTCTCGACCTCGAGCCGCTCGACGCGGTCGATGATCGACTTCAGCTGACCCTGGGCGGTCGAGTTCAGAACGTCTGCGTGGGGAGTGGCGTCGTCGGCCATGCGGAAGTCTCGCGAGAGGCTGGAATTGGGAGGCGCGGAACCTAGTTCGAAGCCGCGCCCATGGAAAGCGCGATTCAGCGACCTTCCACACGTCCTCGCGCGACCTCGGCCAGCGCCGCCAGATCCAGGTCCTTGTCCGGCCCGCCCAGCAGCGATTCCAGGCTCGCCTCGGCCAGGTCCGCCAGCGGCATGGACAGGCCCTTGGCCTCGGCCGCGTCGAGGACCAGGCGCACGTCTTTCAGGCCTAGCTCGGCGGCGAAGCCCGGCGGGCTGTAACGGCGCTCGGCGATCATGCCGCCATAGATCTTGTAGATCGGCGCGGCGAACAGGGTGCTGGTCAGCATGTCCAGCAGCTCGGCCCCCTCGACGCCGTAGGCCTCACCCAGCGCCACGGCCTCGCCCATCGATTCGATGGCCGAGACGATCATGAAGTTGCCGGCCAGCTTGAGGGCGTTGGCGCGGACGGGGTCCTCGCCCAGCGGCCAGACCTTGGCGGCCAGCTTCTCCAGCACCGGCATGGCGGCCTCGACGGCGGCGGGCGCGCCGGCGGCCAGGACGTTCAAGCCCCCGGCCAGGGCCACCGGCGGCCGACCGAACACCGGCGACGCGACGTAGCCGAGGCCGAGCTCGGCGTGCAGGGCCGAAAGCTCGGCGGCCAAGGCGGTGGAGATGGTGGCGAGGTTGACGTGGACCACGCCCTTGCGGGCCCGGGCCAGCGCGCCGCTGTCGACCAGCACCTCGCGCATGGCCTGGTCGTGGGCCAGCATGCTCAGGACGATGTCGGCGGCGAAGACGTCGTCGATCGTCTGGGCCGGCGTCGCGCCCTCGGCGGCCAGGTCATCGACGATGGCCTGCGAGCGGTTCCACACCGTCACCGACACGCCTTTGCCCAGCAGGTTGCGAACCATGGCCGCGCCCATGGCGCCCAGGCCGACGAAACCGACGTTCATGCGAGATCCTCCGAATAGGAGACTTAGAGCAGGCCGTGCCGCTCGACAGCGGCGCGAAGTAGCGCCGGATCGGTGAAGTGGTGGGTGTGGAAGCCGATGTCCATGGCCGCTTCGATATTGGCGGCGCTGTCGTCGATGAACAGCAGGTCGGCGGCCTGCAGGCCCGTGCGCTCCAGGACGATCTCGTAGATCCGCCGGGCCGGCTTGATCACCTTCTCGTCGCCCGAGACGATCGCATCCCGGAACAGGCCGAAATGGGCGGGCGAGATGGCCTGAACCACGGGCCACTTGCTCTGGGGCATATTCGTGAGCGCGAACTGTGGTGTGTCGCGGGCGGCCAGAGCCTCGATCACCGCCACGGTCTCGGGGACTGGGCCGGACAGCATTTCGCCGAAGCGCTCGTCCCAGGCGCGGATCTGATCCGCGTGCTCGGGGAAGCGCTCGATCAGCGACGCGGCGTTCTCCGGAAAGCCGACGCCCTTGTCGTGTTCGACATGCCAATCGAGGGTGCAGACATGCGAAAGGAACCGGTCGATATCGGCCGGTTCCTTGAAGATCTTCGCATACAGTGCGCGGGGATCCCAGCGCACGATGACATTCCCGACATCCCAGAGAACGGCTCTGGGACGCACAGGCGTCATCAGCCCTGCTTGGCTTTGAAGCGCGGGTCGGTCTTGTTGATGATGTAGATGACGCCCTTGCGGCGCACCATCTTGCAGTCGCGGTGGCGACCCTTCAGCGACTTCAGCGAGCTGCGAACCTTCATGACCGTCTCTGTCTGTACTCAGCGGAGAGGTTCGGGCGCGCACAAGGTGACGGCCGGAACGTCCGGGTGTTTCGGAGGCGGTGCGTATAAGCAGGACACGGCTGGGAGTCAATGCGTTTCAAGGCCTTTCGCCCAGGCCGCGTGGGAACTTCACCCGTCTGGCGCGCTTGTGATTGAAGCTTTCACACGAACCCCGGTAGCTTTCGCCTCATGGCCATGGATCGTCGCGTCTTTCTCGTCCTTCTGCTCGCCGGCTGCGCGGACACCTCTCCGCAGGGGCCGCTGACCGCCGTCACGCCTCAGCCGCCCGCGCCCCAGCCGCGGACGCCCAGCGCGCCGGCCCCGGCTCCCGCCACGCCCGTGCCGGCGGGCGAGCTGGCCTTCGACACCTGGCTGGCCGACTTCCGTGTCCGCGCCCAGGCCGCCGGGCTCTCCGCCGAGCTGCTGGACCGCGAGCTGGCCGGCGTCACGCCGGACCCCAAGGTCATCAGCCTGGACAGCCGCCAGCCGGAGTTCTCCAAGCCAGTCGGGGACTATATCAAGGGCGTGATCAGCGACGACCGCGTCGCCGTGGGCCGGCGCAAGCGCGAGGAGCTGGCCTATCTGCCGACCATCGAGGCGCGCTACGGCGTGCCGCGCGACATCCTGCTGGCCGTCTGGGCGATGGAATCGGCCTTCGGCCAGCTGCAGGGCAATTTCGACGTCGTCCGCTCGATGGTCAGCCTGGCCGCCGACGGCCGCCGCCGCGCCTGGGCCGAGGGCGAGCTGATCGCCGCCCTGAAGATCATCGATTCGGGTGAGGTGACGCGAGAGCGGCTGAAGGGCTCCTGGGCCGGGGCCATGGGCCAGACCCAGTTCATCCCGTCCAGCTACCGCGCCACGGCCGTCGATTTCGACGGCGACGGCCGCCGTGACATCTGGGGTTCGGATTCCGACTCACTGGCCTCGGCCGCCAACCTGCTGGCCAAGGGTGGCTGGAAGCCCGGCGTGGGCTGGGCCAAGGAGGTCATCCTACCAGCCGGCTTCGACTATTCGGTGACCGAGGGCCCGCGCGAGATCCCGGCCTGGTGGGAGGCCAAGGGCGTGCGCCGCGCCGACGGCCTGCCCTGGACCGCCGCCGACGCCGCCTCGCCGGCCATGCTGATCCTGCCCGCGGGCGCGACCGGGCCAGCCTTCCTGGCCCTGCCGAACCATTTCGCGATCCGCACCTACAACAACTCGACGTCCTACGCCCTGGGCATCGGCCTGCTGGCCGACCGCTTCGGCGGCGGCGATCCGCCGGTCACGCCGTGGCCCGTCGAGACGCCCCTGTCGATGTCGGACCGCATGGCCGCCCAGATCGCCCTGGCCCGCGTCGGCTTCAATCCCGGCCCGGCCGACGGCGTCATCGGCGCCGGCACCCGCAAGGCCCTGCGCGCTTGGCAGCAGAGCCAGCAACTGCCGGCCGACGGCTATCTGTCCAATGACATGGTGGCCAGGCTGAAGGCCCAGGCGGGAATCACGCCGTAGCGACGGCCATCCACACCGAGCGGCTCTCGCCCGGCGCCAGCGTCACCATGCCGGTGTCCCCGTCGCCGAACGGGTTGGGCCGGCTGGCGCAAGGCTCCACGCAGAGATAGCCCTCGCCCGGCGGGACATAGACATGCAGCCAGCGGCACGCGGCCGAGGCGGTGATCACGGTGTCCGGCGCGCCCGGCGCCGACAGCACCGCGCGTTGGTCCCAGCCGGTGTAGCAGTGGTCGATCAGGCCGTGCCCCTCGACCGCCGCCCCCGCCGCCCAGTCGGCGTCCCAGGGGCCCGGGTGATGGATCGTGGGCAGGACGTCCGTGTCGATCAGCCAGACGCCGTCATTGGCCGCCGTCAGGGTCTCGCCCGGCCGACGCGGGAAATAGGGGTGGAAGCCCAGCCCCGCCGGCATCGGCGCGTCGCCGGTATTGGTCACGCTCAGCTCGGCCCGGAAGCCCGTCTCGCTGAGCACGAAGCGCTGCTCGGCGCGATAGGCCCACGGCCAAGCGTCGGGCGCGTGATCGTAGGACAGCACGGCCTCGCCGTCCTCGGCTTTCTCCACGGTCCAGGCCGCGCGCCAGCCCTGGCCATGCAAGGCGTGCGGGTGGTCGCCGAGATTCGGCGGCAGCACGACCTCGCGCCCCTCGAAGGCGAAGCGGCCG
Source organism: Caulobacter sp. P4_E5 (assembly GCF_056401555.1). Classification (NCBI taxonomy): domain Bacteria; kingdom Pseudomonadati; phylum Pseudomonadota; class Alphaproteobacteria; order Caulobacterales; family Caulobacteraceae; genus Caulobacter; species Caulobacter sp. P4_E5. The sequence goes on along the minus strand of NZ_JBFUJD010000029.1, from coordinate 24,645 downwards.
TGGGGGATTCGATTGCAGAACGGGACCAGCGGAAAGCTCGCCGTCAGCAGGGCGTCGGTCGCGCCTTCGGTCATCGACCGCAGCACGTCGCGGCCCTCGACCGTGAAGGCGGCGATCGCCCCGCCGACCTCGGGCGCGAGCACCAGGCGGGCCGGGCCCTTCTCGATGGCGGTCATTCTGGTGGCTCCGAAGGATACTCAAAGAGCCGCATCGGTAGGATCATTCGACGCCGAGGCCAAGCCCGGCGGCAGCGGTCTCAGCGCCTTGCGCTGGCGGGCGACGCAAGCTCAATTGCGGCCATGGTCGAGATCCTCTCCGCGAAGGACGCGCGGCGCATCGCGCTGGCGGCTCAGGGCTTCGGGCGTCCGCGCCCGGCCGCGCCCGGCAAGCGCCACATCCTTTCCACGATCGAGGCCCTGGGCGTCGTCCAGATCGACTCGGTCAATGTCGTTTCGCGCTCGCACTATCTGCCGCTGTTCTCGCGCCTGGGATCCTACGACCGGACGCTGCTGGAGGACCTGGCTTGGGGCCGAAAGCCCGCCTTGGCCGAATACTGGGCGCACGAGGCTTCGCTGACGCCGCTGTCCACCCTCCCCCTGCTGCGCTGGCGCATGGCCGACGCCGCCGAGGGGGTCGGGGTCTGGAAGGGCGTCGCCGCCTTCCTGCGCAGCCACGCCGGCTTCATCCAGAAGGCCCTCGACACCGTGGCCGAGCGCGGCCCGCTGGCGGCCTCGGAACTGGAGCTGGGGGCCAAGGGCGAAGGCGGCTGGTGGGGCTGGAGCGAGGGCAAGCGGGCCATGGAGTGCCTGTTCTGGACCGGCCGCCTGACCACCGTCACGCGCCGAGGCAGTTTCGAGCGGGTCTACGGCCTGCCCGAGCGGGTGCTGCCCAAGCCGATCCATCAAGCCCCGACCCCGGACCGCGCCGACGCCTGTCGCCAGTTGCTGACGATCTCGGCCCGCGCCATGGGCGTGGCCACCGAGCGGGACCTACGGGACTATTTCCGCCTGAGCCTCGCCGACACGCGCCAAGGCGTGGCCGACCTGGTCGATGCCGGCGTCCTGGAGACGGTCGCGGTCAAGGGCTGGGACCAGCCGGCCTATCTGTGGCCCGACGCGCGTCGCCCGCGTTCAATCAAGGCTAGCGCCTTGCTCTCGCCGTTCGACAACCTGATCTGGTTCCGCGAGCGCACCGAGCGGATGTTCGGCGTCCGCGTGCGGCTGGAGATCTACACCCCGGCCCACAAGCGCACCCACGGCTACTACGTCCTGCCGTTCCTGCAGGACGAGGCGATCACCGCCCGCGTCGACCTGAAGGCCGACCGCAAGGCCGGCAAGCTGCTGGTGCTGGCCGCCCACGCCGAGCCGGAGGCCAACGGCGAGACGGCCGCAAGGCTGGCCCAGGAACTCTCCCTCATGGCCGCGTGGCTGGGTCTGTCCGCCGTGGAAATTCGCCCCTCGGGCGACCTCGCACCCAGTCTGAGTCCGATCATCGGTCAGCGGACGTGATTGGTGGTTCGGCTCGACTGTAAAGCATTGTAAAAACGCCTCCCAAAGTCGAGCGAACAGGGTCGGGGCAAGGTAGAGATGAATGGCTGGTCGCCTGCTCGTCGCCCCACCGACGGTGAGCTTCCCGCTGCGCGCCCCGCTCCCCCGCGGGGCGCGCCACCCGTCAGCCTAAGTGAGCAAATGAAAGTCGCCCTGCTCGACGACGACCAAAGCCACAATGCGCTCGTCGCCTCCGTGCTGGACCCCGCTGGCTTCACCTGCACCAGTTTCACCCAGCCCTCACGGCTGCTGGCGGAGCTGCGCAAGCAAACCTTCGACCTGATCATCCTCGACTGGAACATGCCGGAGCTGTCCGGGGTCGAGACCCTGAAGCTGTTGCGCGAGGATCCGGCCACCGCCCCGCCGGTGTTGCTGCTGACCAGTCGCTCGGTCGAGGCCGACCTGGTCGAAGGCCTGAACGCCGGGGCCGACGACTACATCGTCAAGCCGCTGCAGCCCCAGGTGCTGCTGGCCCGGGTCAACGCCGTGGTGCGCCGCATTCACCGCCCGCCGGTCCAACCGCAGACCGAGCAGCATGGCCAGTACCGCCTGGACCCCGGCGCCCAGACCGCCAGCTGGGGCGGCCATGTCGAAGCCCTGACGCCCAAGGAATTCCAGCTGGCGTCCCTGCTGTTCAACAACCTGTCCCGTCCCCTGTCGCGCGAGTATCTGCTGCGGCGGATCTGGGGCCAGCGTCCGGACCTGGAAACCCGCACCCTGGACGCCCACGTCTCGCGCTTGAGGGCCAAGCTTCACTTGCGGCCCAGCAACGGTTTCCGACTGAGCACGGTCTACGGTTTCGGCTATCGTCTCGAAGCCTGCGAACCCGAGGTCGCGGAGACCGGCGTGGGCGGGGGAGACTGACATCATGACCAAGGCTGCGGGGGCAGGCCTTTTCCTTCTGGCGTCGGTGCTCTGTGCGGCGAGCGCCAACGCGCAGACTCGCGCCCCGGCTTCCGCGCCGGAGCCGCATGTCGTTTACGCGGTCAAGCCTGGCGACACCCTGATCGGCCTCGGCCGCGCCTATCTGAACCGAACCGGCGACTATCGGGCGGTCCAGAAGACCAACCGCGTTAGACAGCCTCGGCGAATGCAGGCCGGTTCGCAGCTGAGCATCGATCCCAGTCTGCTGAAATCGACGCCGATCGCCGCCACTCTGTCGGCGTCGAGTGGCGCGGTGTTCATCGAAACCAACGGCCAACAGCTCCCCGCCCGGATCGGCATGGCGCTGAACGAAGGCCAGAGCGTCATTACCGGGCCCAACGCCTTCGCCACTTTCGAGATGGAGGACGGGTCTCGGGTCACCCTCCCCTCGAACACCCATGTGCGGATCGCCAAGCTGCGCCAGGTGCTGATCAACAACGCCCCGCAGCGCGTCTTCCAGCTGGAGCAGGGCCGCAGCGCCATCTCAGCCACCCCGACCCAGAATCCCGCCGCCAAGTTCGAGGTCCATACCCCCGTCTCGGTCTCGGCCGTCCGGGGCACCGAGTTCCGGGTCAGCTTCAGCGAAGGCAAGGCTCACACCGAGGTGCTGGCGGGCGCGGTCGCCGTGGCCGCCGGCGTGATCGTCGCCCGCGCGCCGCCGGTGCCCGCCGGCTTCGGCGTCAGCGCCGCCCAGGGCGCGGTCACCCCCCCCATCAAGCTGTCGCCCGCGCCGAAGCTGGACACCCGCGGCCAGAACCAGAGCGACAAGACCGTCCATTTCGCGGTCGAGCCCGTCGCGAGCGCCAGCGCCTATCGCCTGCAGCTGTCACGCGACGCGGGTTTCATCGGCGTCTTCGCGGAAGCGACGACCGACACGCCCGGCGCCGACTTCGGCGAGCTGGCCAACGGCACCTATTTCGTCCGCCTGACCGTGCTGGACGCCAACGGGCTGGAAGGCTTTCCGGCCGACTACAGCTTCGACCGCGACCTCGACACCCTGGAGACCGCCGCTCCCGTCGACAGCCGTGAAGGCAAGCACCGCAAGTTCCTGTTCCGCTGGAGCTCGGCTGGCGACGGCGTCCGCAACTACCGCTTCCAGCTGTTCCCCGGTCCCGCTGACAAGGTTGGCAAGACGCCGGTGGTCGATCAACCCGGCCTGACCGAGCCGCAACTGACCCTGACCGACCTGCCGGCCGGCGCCTATGCCTGGCGGGTGACCGCCGTCCGCTTCAAGAACGGGACGATCACCGAGAAGGTCGGTCCGTTGCAGACCCTGCAGATTGGCAAGTGACAGGCCTGAGTTCAAAACCCCAGCGCACCTCGGGACGGCTGCTGTCGTGGCTGCTGCTGGCCGTGCTTTCCAGCCTGGCCTTCGTCCTGTTCGCGATCCTGCCGCCCAAGCGGGTGGACGACGTGCTGTACGACGTTCTGGCCCGCGCCAACGGGCGGCCGGCCGACGCCTCGATCCTGATCGTCGACATCGACGACCGTAGCCTGGCCCAGCTGGGCGCCTGGCCGTGGTCGCGCGACATCCATGGCCAGATGATCGATCGGCTGAACGCGGCCGGCGCCAGCACCATCGTCTACGACGTGCTGTTCAGCCAGCCCTCGTCCGACCCGGCCCGGGATCAGGCCCTGGGTCAGGCCATCGCACGCTCGGGCAAGGTCTATCTGCCTCAGTTCCTGCAATATGGCGGCGGCGACGCCCCGCCCCGGATCGTCGGTTCGATCGCGGAGGTCGCCCACGGCGCGGCCGGGATCGGCCTGGCCCACGTCCACTTCGACGATGACGGCGTCGTACGCCGCATGGCGCCGTTCGAGGCCAGCGGCTCCACCCTCAGCCCGGACCTGATGACCGTGGTCCATCGCGCGACCCGGCGGCCCGGCGGACGCGACACGACGCGCGGCGCCGATCAGACCCTGCTGATCCCGTTCGCGGGGCCGCCGTCGATCTATCGCCACGTCAGCTTTTCCAGCGTGCTGGACGGCGAGGTTCCGCCGTCGCTGATCGCCGGCCGCACCGTGTTCGTGGGCCTGACCGCGCCGGGCCTGGGGCCCGCCTTCCCTACACCCGTGACCCCGGACGCCGCCAGCATGACCGGCGTTCAGCTCCAGGCCAGCATCCTGGACGGCTTGCGCAGCGGCCTGATGATCAAGCCGGCCGGACCCTGGGGCCGGGTAGCGTTCACCCTGGCCCTGCTGTGGCTGCTGATGACCGGCTTCCTGGTGCTGCCGCCGCGCGCCAATCTGGTGCTGACCATCGGCCTCTGCATGGTGGGCCTGACCTATTCGGCGGCGATGTTCTGGCTGGGCCACGTCTGGCTCTCGCCCGTCGCCACCGTGGTCGGCCTGCAGGTGGTGGCCCTCGTCTGGGGCTGGGGACAGCTGGGCCGGGTCAATGATCTGCTGGGCCGCGAGCTGGCGCGGGTGCGCGCGATCGTCCGTGGCCGCCACGCGCCCTCGAGGGACTCGTCCAAGGAGTTCGAGAGCGACGTCGTCGCCCGCCAGGCCCTGGACCTGGGCGAGGCGATCAGCCGGATTGACGACCTGCGCCGCTTCTCGGCCGACGCCCTGTTCAGCCTGCCCGACGCCACCCTGGTCGCCGACGCGCAAGGCCGGGTGATCGCCGCCAACGCCGCGGCCCAGACCCTGTTCAGGCCGGCCCAGCGTGTCTTGAACGACGCCTCCCTGGCCGACCTGATCAACGCCCTGGAGCCGTTGGGCCGCCGCTTCGAGCTGGACTGGCCGCAYGCGACCGATCGACACGAGCCGATCGACCTGCACCTGCCCGACGGCCGGGCCTATCAGCTACAAACCGTGTTCCGACGCGACGAGACCGGGGCCGGGGCCGGCTTCATCGTGCGCCTGGCCGACATCTCGATCCTGACCGCCGCCATGCGCCAGCGCGAACAGGCGCTGCAGCTGCTGACCCACGACATGCGCTCGCCGCAAACCTCGATCCTGGCGCTATTGGCCACCACGCCGGACGTGCCCCCCGAACTGGCCGAGCGCATCACGGCCTACGCCAAGCGCACCCTGGCCCTGGCCGATGGTTTCGTGCAGTTGGCGCGGGCCGAGGTGACACCGGTGTCCCTGGAGCCCGTCGACCTCGCCGACATCGCCATCGAGGCCATCGACGAGGTCTGGCCACAGTCGATCCAGCGGCGGATGAGGATCGACCAGGTCGGCGGCGACGTCCCGTTGATGGTGCTGGGCGATCGCGGCGTCCTGGCCCGCACCCTGGTCAATCTGCTGGGCAACGCGGTGAAGTACAGCCCCGAGGGTTCGACCATCACCGTCACCTTGTCGGAACAGCCGTCCGCCAACGGCCCCACGGCCAATGTCGCCATCGCCGACCAGGGTCCGGGCTTCTCGCGCGAGGAGGCGGCCACGGCTTTCCGGCCTTTCCAGCGTTTCGAGCGTCCGGGATCGGAGGCGGCCGGCGGCGTCGGCCTGGGCCTGGCCTTCGTGCAGGCCGCCGTCGCCCGTCACGGCGGCGAGGTCTCGTGCCGCAGCGAACCCGGCGTCGGCGCTGAATTCACCGTGCGCCTGCCACGCCACGGCGTGAGCTAAAGCGCGCTGGGCGAAAGCGTGAGCGGTTTCGCCCGCCAAACGCGCGCCAACTTTTGAATCCGATGAAGCGGCTCAGCCCTTGGCGGGCGCTTGCAGAGTCTGGACCAGCAGATCGGCCACCGCCGCCGGCTCGCCCTTGCGCACCCGGATCGAAGACCAGGCGACCGTCTTGCCCGTACGAGCGTCCAGCACGGCCAGGGTCACGATGCGGACGGGGCCCTTGCGGCCGAAAACCCCACTCCAGGATTGCGGAGCCGGCGGCTGGCTGCGCCAGGCCTTGGCCTCGAGGGTCTCGGCGGCGCTGGAAACGCCGACGGCCGGCGGGGCCAGGGCCACGCCGACCTGAACCAGATAGGCGGGTTTGGCCGCGAGCTCATTTCCAAGGCGCGCGATCGCCCGGGCCTGCACGGCCTTGGCGTATACGGCGTCATCGCCGTCGGCCTGACTGGCATGGCCGGCGATCGTCGCGCCCTTCAGGCCCGCGACGTCGCCTTGACCCACGGCCCGTGGCGAGGCGCAGGCGCTCAGCGCCAGAAGGCCGGCGACCCCCAGCCCCAGGTTACGTCCGCGCATGATCACTCGCCCCCGAAAATCCCCAACCGTTCCACGATAGCGCGAGCCGCGCCGCGGGTCACGCCAGCCAGGCGCCCAGCACAGCGCCGCCCCAGGCGATGGCGGCCCAGACCAGGGCCGCGAGGGCGGCAGCCAGGATCAACGGCGTAAAGCGGCGGCGCTCTCGCCCCGGCTTGGCCACGGCAGCCGCCCAGCGCGGCGTGACCGGTTTCATCGCGTCTCACCCATCCGCAGCATGCGATAGCCGCGATCTGTCAGGGCCCAGCGGGCGCTCTGGGGGCCATAGGGCAGGTGCAGCAGGCCCGGCGCCCGCGGATCACAGGCGCCATCACAATAGGCGTCAAACGCCGCGCCCAGTTCGCGCCGCAGGGCGTCGGGCGGGCGATACAGACCGCGCTGCTTGGCGACGTAGGCGACGACCACGTCGCGATGCGCCGCGCCGCCCAGGTCGAGCAGGGCGCTGGCGATTTCGCCGACCACCGGATTGAGGAGGGCGACGACGGCCGGCTTGCCGACCATTTGGGGAACGTGTCGCTGCATCACGCTGGACTGACTCATGATCCCGCGCTCCCCGAACCGCGTTCGCGGAAGGTTAAAGAGCAAGATCCCCGGCGCCACCAGAGGTGGCGGCGTTGTTTTTACAATGGATTACATTGTCGAACCCCGCCGCGTCCGGACGAAGCGGACGTCGATCGGACCTCGGATGATCGGATCTCGCCCTGGCGCCGCGAAAGCCGGCGCTCTCCATCAAGGTCTCCGCGACATTTCGCCACACAAATCAGGTCCTCGCGGCGTCGCCCCATCGCGCCAAACGAACCGATTTCAACGGGAACCAAGAAAACTACCGGTATTCAATCTTCGCGGCGCCTTCTCCAGATCCATCGCCGCCCTATCTGCTTCGGCGAGGACGGACGAACGGTCGAACTAACGATCGTCTTTCGGCCAAAAAGATGGATAGTGCTGCGCCTTGAGGGGGCGGCGATTGGCGGACGCGGGGGATCTTTTGAGCGTGACGGGCTCGGACAAGGCCGTGCTGCTGGGCTTGTACGAGGAAAAGCGCGCCAACCTGGTGCGTTTCTTCGCCGCGCGCCTGGGTTCCCGCGCCGAGGCCGAGGATCTGGTCCAGGACCTCTATCTCCGGCTCAGCGGCATGGAGGCGGTCGGCCCGGTCGACAACCCGTCCGCCCTGCTGCATCGGATCGGCTCGAACCTGATGCTTGACCGCCTGCGCAGCCAGAAGCGCTCCGGCGCTCGCGACAACGACTGGCGCGCGATCAACACCACGGCCGTCGCGGGCCAGGAGATCGCCGACGAGCCCTCGGCCGACGAGGTCGTCGCCGGCCGCCAGCGCCTGCAGGCCCTGGTCGAGGCGGTCGAGGACCTTCCCGAGAAAACCCGCCAGGCCTTCCAGCTGCACAAGCTGGACGGTCACAGCCACGTGGAGACCGCCCGCCGCATGGGCATCAGCGTCAGCACGGTGGAAAAGCACATCAGCTCTGCTTTAAAGTCCCTGACGAGGCGTCTGCGGTGATTTATGCAGTCTCGCATGGAGGACGGCGCTCGGGGGCGCCGTCTACATTCAGGGGGATGATGGATCCTCGTCGGAGCAACGCCGGATGAGCCGGTCAGCGCAACACCTGCAAGAGGCGGCCGATTGGCTGACCCGACTGCAGCGGCCGGAGGTCGAAGAGACCGACTGGCTGGCGTTTGACGCTTGGCTGAGCGAGCCTGGCGCGCTGGAGGCGTATGACGCTATCCAAGCCGTCGACGAGGAAATCTTCCAGCGAGGTTCGGCCGTCCGGGGGGAATTGGCCGAACCCAGGCGCGCCACGGTGAAGCGGGCGTTCACGATCGACTGGCGTTGGCTGGGTGGTCTGGGCGCGGCCGCCGCCGTGGCCGCCGTCGCGATCGTCGTCGCGCCTTGGGGCGAACTGCTGCCTCAACCCGACTCGCTATACGTCACCGCCAAGGGCGAACACCGCGCCGTCCAGTTGACGGACGGCAGCCACATCGATTTGAACACCGACTCCCATGTGTCGGTGCGCCTCGACAAGGACGCCCGCCGCGTCACCGTGCACGACGGCCAGGCCCTGTTCGACGTGGCGCACGACAGCCAGCGCCCGTTCCTGATCACCGCCGGCGACGAGACGGTGCGCGTGGTCGGGACCAAGTTTGACGTTCGACGCCGTGACGGCCAGCTCAGCATCACCGTGCTGCGCGGTCTGGTCGAGGTTTCGACCGACGGCGAGGACACGCCCGTGCGCCTACGCCCCGGCCAGATGCTCGAGCATGTCGAAGGCGCCTCTGGCGTCGTCGTCCGCGCCGTGGCGGCCGAGGATCAGGTGGGTTGGCGTTCGGGCCGACTGATCTATCGCGACCAGCCGCTGGGCCGGATCGTGGGCGACATGAACCACTATTTCGACCGGCCGCTTCGCCTCGAGGGTGAAAACGCGGCCAACCTTCGGTTTTCCGGCGTATTGATCGTGGATAGTCAGGATGCGATGGTTCGCCGCCTGACCAGCCTCATGCCGCTATCGGCGACGCCAACCGATGATTCGATTGTCCTGCGCGGGAAATCCTCAGCGCCGAACTGACGCTTGCGCGCGGGCCCGATCCTGAGACGGGCCCCGATCCTTTTCGCCGCCAGCATACTGGGCCTGGGCGCCAGCGGACACGGCGCGGTCGCCGCGGATGTCCGCGCGCCGCTCGACATCCGCAAGGCCACCACCGCGGAAACCCTTATCGAGCTGGGCGTCCGCATGGGCGTATCGGTCGGCGGGGTCGAGACCTGTCAGGGCCCCGGCGTCCCCCTGGTGGGAACCTTCAGCCTCAAGCAGGCGCTGAACCGGGCCACCCTGGGCAAGGGCTGCGGCTATGTCTTCGTCGACGCTCGGACGGTTCGCTTCTCATCCCATCCCCGCCCGCCGGCAGCCGGGCCGGCCAGACCCGTGGTCACCGCGCGACCCACGATCGCCGTGGAGCCGGTCGCTCCGCTGGCCCCTCTGGTCATCAGCGCCGGCAAGCGGCCGCCGCGCCTGGGCAGCCTGCCCGGCGGCGTCAGCGTCATCGGCTCGCCGCAGTTGCAGGACACCGGCGTTGGCGAAACCGGCTCGGTGGCCCGCCAGACGGCCGGCTTCATCACCACCAACCTGGGCGCGGCGCGCAACAAGATCCTGCTGCGCGGCCTGTCGGACGGGACCTTCACCGGGCGGACCCAGTCGACGGTCGGCACCTATCTCGACGACGTGCCGGTCAACTACAACGCGCCCGATCCCGACCTGCGCCTGATCGACGTCGATCGGGTCGAGGTGCTGCGCGGCCCGCAGGGCGCGCTCTACGGCGGCGGCTCGCTCAGCGGCATCTACCGGATCGTCACCCGCCTGCCCGAGCTGGGGGCCTTCTACGGCTCGGCCGGCGCGACCTCCGCGACGACCGAATCCGGCTCGCTCAGCTATCGCTTCGAGGGCGTGGTCAACGCCCCGCTCGGCCAGGTCTCGGCCGTGCGGGCGGCGGTCTATCACGACGTCGACGGCGGCTATCTCGACGACGTCAATCTGCGCCTGTCCAACGTCGACAAGACCACCCGCCGGGGCGGCCGGTTGGCCTGGCGCGTGGACCTGGGCGATTGGCAGGTCAAGCTGGGGGGCGCGGCCCAGAATGTTTCGTCCAAGGACACCCAGTACGTCACGCTCGTGGCCGGGGCCCCGAGACGCGCCAACCAGGTGCGCGAGACCCACCGCAACCGCCTGGGCGAAACCTCGCTGAAGATCAGCGGCTCGGGCGACTGGGGCCATTTCGAGTCGGTCACCGGCTATGTCACCCACAAGTACGCCAGCCGCTACGACGCCACGCTGGCCCTGACGGAGTTCGCCGACGAGGCCGTGGAGCTGGGCCTCTACGACGAATCCGCCCGTCTGCGGATGGTCGTCGAGGACGCGCTCTACACCGGGCCAGAGCGCGGCCGCCTGCGCTGGATGGTCGGGCTGTTCACGGCCACCAGCATCGAGGAAGGCGACGCCGACCTCCGGGCGCGCTCCGGCGGCGTCACCCGCAGCGTCTATGACGAGGAGCGCAAGGATCGTCTGAACGAATACGCCCTCTATGGCGAGGCGACCTACAATCTTGGGGCTGGCTGGAAGGTCGCCTTGGGCGGACGCTCGTTCGAGACCACGATCCACACGCGCTCGTACGTGCTGGCGCCCTATCCCGGCCAGTCGCGCGACCTGGACCGCAAGGCTTCGTTCAGCGGCTTCTCGCCGAAGTTCTCGGTCCAGCGCGACCTGGCCGGCGGCGGGTTGATCTATGCGCTGACGTCGGAGGGCTACCGCGCCGGCGGCTTCAACTCCGGGGGCCTGGCCACGCCCAACGAGGCTCGTCGGGTGTTCCACCCCGACCATCTGCGCAACTACGAGGTCGGCGCGACGCTCAACCCGTTCCGGGGACGGATGAACCTGCGGGCGGCGCTGTTCTACGACGACTGGCGCGACATCCAGACGGACCAGTACTTCGCCTCGGGCCTGTCCTACACCGCCAATATCGGCGACGGGCGCAACCGAGGCCTCGAGGTCGAGGCCGCCTGGAGGGCCACGCCGCACCTGACCTTGTCAGGCAACGCGCTGTTCAACGAACCCAAGCTGACCCGCATCGCGCCGGGCTACGGCATCGCCGACACGGCCAGCCTGCCGGGCGTACCCGATGTCTCGTTCGGCAGCCTGGTCACCTACCAGCGCCCGATCCTGGCCGACGCCACCCTGATGCTGACGGCCGAGACCGGCTATATTGGCGAGTCCCGCCTGACCTTCGATCCGCGCTACTCGCCGTCGATGGGCGGCTATTACACCGGCAAGCTGTCGGCCCAGCTGATGACCGACCGCTGGCGCGCGGCCCTGTTCGTCAGCAATCCCTGGAATAGCTCCAGCGACACCTTCGCCTATGGCAACCCCTTCAGCTTCGGCCAGGTTCGCCAGGTGACGCCGCAACGACCGCGTACGTGGAGCCTGGCCCTGTCAGCCAACTTCTAGGCGTCAAAACCGAAAGCTTGTTGCAAAGCTTACACAATTCTCACCGCGCGGGCGGGGGGCGGCCCTAGCCCGCGCCGTCATCGATTCGAGGACGATCGCCGGGGGGCGTGGTCGTTCAATCGGGGAATTGGTGATGGCCAAGCTTTCGGCGCTGATCTGCGCGCACAACGAAGAGCAGCGTCTGCACGCCTGCTTGGCGGCGCTGTCGTTCTGCGACGAGATCGTCGTGGTCGCTGACCGCTGCAGCGACGGAACCGAGGCCGTGGCGCGCCAGTACGGCGCTCGCGTCGTGTCGGGCATCTTCCCGATCGAGGGTCCGCGCAAGCACGCCGGCATCGCCCGCTGCACCGGCGAATGGATCCTGGAGCTGGACGCCGACGAGGGCGTCAGCCCCGCCTTCGCCCAGGAGGTCCGCGACACCATCGAGCGCGCCGACGCCGCCGACTGGTACCAGATCCCGATCGACAACTATGTCGGCGACCAGCTGGTCCGCCACGGTTGGGGCGGCTCGTTCGGCACCTCGTCGGCGGCGCGCCTGTTCCGCCGCGGCGTGAAGTCCTGGAAGGCCGAGCGAGTCCATCCGGGCGCCAAGCTGGACGGCGCCTTTGGCGGTAGCCTGAAGGAACCCCTGCGCCATATGGTCGACGAAGACATCGCCGACATGTTCGCGCGCCTGGGCCGCTACACCGCCCTGAAGGCCCAAGATCTGGCCGACAGCGGCAAGGTCAAGAGCATCGCCGACGACGCCTTCCGGGGCGTGCGCCGGTTCTTCAAGTGCTACGTCTCGCGCAAGGGCCACCGTGAAGGCGACTTGGGCTTCCTGATCTCGCTGATGGCCGGCCTGTATCCGATCCTGTCAAACCTGAGGGCGCGCGAGATCCTTCGCAGCCGCGCGCGCGACGGGCAGGCGGATCGTCCGGTCGTCCCACCGGCGCCGCTGCCGTTGCGTCGCGCCGAGGCCGCCGCGCAGTAGGGCCGCCGGTGTCGGCCCGCCTGCCCTTCGTCTTCCGCCTGGTTCTTGGTTCCGAGCTCCTGCTCTGGGCCAGAGCGGGACGCACGCCCGTGCTGTGGTGGCGCGACGACGACGCGCGCGTCCCGACCGGGGCGCTGGAGCAACTGCTGAACCTTGCTCGTCGTCATGGCGCCGCCCTGACTCTGGCGTCGATCGCCGGTCCGAACCTGCCGCTGCTGGTTCGTCGGGTCGAGACCGAGCCGGGCGTCGAGATCGCTGTCCACGGGTTCAAGCACATCAATCGCCAACCGGAAGGCCGGAGCTTCGGCGAGATCGTCGAGGGCGACGGCGTCGATTGGGTCAGCGCTCAGCTGCGATCGACCGTGATGGCCTTTCACCGGGCCGGCGCCGCCCCCACCCTGTTCGTGCCGCCCTGGAACAACCTGACGCCGCAGTTGCTCGCGGCCTTGCCGGAATCCTCGATCCTGGCCGTTTCGGGCTTCGACCGGGTCAGCGGCGTCGAGAGTGGGGTCGCGCGGCTGGACGCGCACCTGGACGTGCTGCGCTGGAAAGGCGGCGGCCGTTTCCGGGGGAGCTGGAAATTCCTGTCGCGGATGCGCCGGCTGATGGCCCAGCGACGCCTCGCACACCGATGGGACGAGCCGATCGGCCTGCTGACCCACCATCTTGATCACGACAAGGCGACGTGGCTCTTCCTGGAGCGGTTCCTGGCCGCATTCCCCATGACCGCGCGGCGCCAGCTTACGGGCGACACGACGGCAAAGCTGGAAGCGCTAAGCGCTTAAGGGTCGGGCGCTTAAGTCGGGCGCTAGGCCAGTTCGGGACGGTCGCGCAGGCACTCGCCAATCGCGCGGGCGCAGCCCGGCAGACCCAGGGCGCCCACGAATGACATGGCCACGGCGCAGACCAGCAGGATCGGTTGGAAGAAGCGCATTGGGTGTCTCCACACGGCGTTCGTCGGCGGCACTGTGCCGCAATTGTAAGACGGAACCTTGACGGTTGTTCCGCGCTCGAACGAAAAAATTCAGAACGCGGCTTTTTTACCGCCGTCGCGGCCAAGCTGATACGCCGCCCGCGCCGCCTCGATCCGGCCCAGCTTGGCGTGGAGCGGCGCCCAGTCGTCGTGCTCGGCGATCGGCGCCCACAGCGCCTCGACCTCCTCGATGATCAGTTCCTCGGGCTCGGGCCGCTGGAAGACCGGATCGGCGAGGCGTTCGGGGCGATCGGGCTCGAACGCGGCCAATCTCCGGCGGAAGGTCAGGAAGGCCTCGGTTCCGTAGAGCGCCGCGCGCGGCCCTGCCAGAGCGCGCGCCTCCGAAGCCTCACCACCGAACCAGTCGAAGAAGAAGGGCTCCCAGCGCAAGGCGTCCCCGCCCTCGGCCAAGGCCCGAAAGGCGGCGTTGACCAGCTCGACGTCCGCGTCGGGGTCGAGGGCCTTGACGCCCAGCCGATCCAGCATCGCCGCGCGCAGAGCGATCCGATAGGCGTCGGAGAAGCCGTTCAGCGCCGCCAGCAGTCCAGCCTGGTCGCCGACCAGGGTCAGGCAGGCGGCCAGCTGCTGCAGGTTCCAGAACACCGCCTCGGGCTGACGGCCGAAGCTGTAGAGCCCGGAATGGTCGAAATAGGCGGCGGTGAAGTTCGGGTCGTTGCGTGGCAGGAACCGCCAGGGGCCGTAGTCGAAGCTCTCGCCCGTGACCACCATGTTGTCGGTGTTGAGCACTCCATGCACGAAGCCCGCCGCCATCCAGCGGGACAGCAGGTAGGCGCTGGCCGCCACCGTTGTCTCCAGCAACGCCGCCGTGCGGTCGGGCGCATCGGCCAGGTGCGGGAAATAGGTCTCGACGACATGGTCGACCAATTGGGCGATCAGGTCGCGGCGATCGAAATAGGCCAGGCGCTGAAATGTGCCGAACCGGATGTGGCTGTGCGACAGCCGGGTCAGCACCGCCGAGCGGGTCGGGCTGGGCTCGTCGCCGCGCACCAGGGCCTCACCCGTTTCGACCAGCGAGAAGGCCCGTGAGGTCGGGACGCCCAAGGCCTCCAGCTGGCTGGAGGCCAGGATCTCGCGCACCCCGCCCTTCAGGGTCAGCCGGCCATCGCCCGAGCGCGACCACGGCGTCTGGCCCGAGCCCTTGGTGGCCAGGTCCAGCAGGCGACCAGCTCCCTGCTCCCGAAGCTGGGCGAACAGGAAGCCGCGCCCGTCGCCCAGGTCGGGATTGTAAACGCGGAACTGGTGGCCGTGATAGCGCATGGCCAGCGGGAGCGGCATGTTGGCCGGCAACGGCTCGAAGCGTCCGAAGTGACGGACCCAGTCCGCGTCGCTCAGAGTCTCCAGGCCTATGCTCGCCGCGGCGCGATCGTTCCGAAAGCGAAGGACGGTCCTTGGAAAGTCGGCCGCCTCGACCGGATCGGCGAAGTCGCGTCCCAGCGCCTGGAAACGCGGGTCGGGGCGATAGTCGGGCGAGAAGCTCATGGTCGCCAGATGAGCCTGGCCCGTCGCCCGCGCAAGTCCCTTTCGAAGGTTGATGACGGCGGCGAACGCTGTCGCTTCCCGGCAACAGAAACCGCCAGAACCTTTCCACGGCAAGGGATTTCACTTGCCGAGACCGGGGGTGGCGCCTAACCCTTGGCCATCCATTCGAACAATCGTTCGACGGACCAACGAAAAACAAGCCGGGGGCGGGCAAGCGCTTTCGGCCAACAAACCGAGGTAGGAAATGCGCTTCACCCAGGTGCTTTGCGGCACTGCGTCCGCTGTTGTCCTCGCCGGTCTTGGCGCCTCGAGCGCCGCGCAGGCTCAAACGAGCGACAACCAAACCATCGACAGCATCATCGTCACCGCCCAGAAGCGGGAACAGAACCTGCAGGACGTCCCGGTGGTGGTCACCGCCGTCGGCGCCAAGCTGCTGCAAGACACCGGCGTCAGGGACATCAAGGATCTGACGATCCTGACCCCCGGCCTGACCGTGACCTCGACCTCGTCCGAAGCCTCGACCACCGCCCGCGTGCGCGGCATCGGCACCGTCGGCGACAATCCGGGCCTGGAGAGCTCGGTCGGCGTGGTCATCGACGGCGTCTACCGTCCCCGTAACGGCGTCGGCTTCGGCGACCTGGGCGAGATGGAGCGCATCGAGGTGCTGAAGGGCCCGCAAGGCACCCTGTTCGGCAAGAACACCTCGGCCGGCGTCATCAACGTGGTGACCAAGGAACCCGAGTTCGGCTTCGGCGCCAACGCCGAGGTGACCCTGGGCAATTACGACGCCCATGGCGTCTCGGCCTCGGTCACCGGCCCGCTGGTCGGCGACAAGCTGGCCGGCCGCCTCTACGTCGCGGCTCGCGAGCGCGACGGCTACAACGACGTGATCGTCGGCAACGGCCCGTCCAAGCGCACCCAGGACGCCGACCAGGGCTTCTACACCGTGCGCGGCCAATTGCTGTTCGTGCCTGACGACAAGGCCACCTTCCGTGTCATCGCCGACTATTCGAAGCGCAACGAGAACTGCTGCGGCGCCGTGCAGATCCGCACCGGCCCGACCGCCGGCATCCTGGCCCTGGTCTCGGGCCAGGCGACCCCGGTGGCCGCGACCGCCAACCCGTTCAAGCGCGTGGCCTATTCGAACCGCGGCGCTCCGTCGACCATCGAGGACAAGGGCGTCTCGCTGCAGGGCGACATCGATCTGCCGTTCGGCAGCCTGACCAGCATCTCGGCCATTCGCCAGTGGCGCACCGACAACGGCCAGGACGCCGACTTCAGCACCGCCGACCTCGTCTACCGCAACAAGGACGGCGCCAACCATTCGCAGTTCACGACCTATACCCAGGAACTGCGCCTGGCCGGCAGGAGCGAGAAGTTCGACTGGCTGTTCGGCGCCTTCCTGGCGGACGAGCGCCTGGAGACGCGCACCAACTTCCTCTACGGCAACGACTACGAGCAGTATCTGGGCCGGCTGCTGTCGCGCTCGGGCGCCAATCCGGCGGGCGTGGCCAACTTCATCGCCCTGCTGCTGAACCGCGCCCCGAACACCTCGTTCGCCGCCGGCCAAGGCGTCTATGACCGCTACGACCAGCGCGCCACCACGGTCGCCCTGTTCACCAACGACACCTGGCACGTCACCGACGCGTTCGAGATCACCGCCGGCCTGCGCTATACGTCGGAAGAGAAGAAGCTCGACACCTACCAGACCAACAGCGACGGCGGCGTCGGCTGCGGCACGGCCCTGTCGCCCGCCGGCCAGGCCCGCATCGCCGGCATCGTCGGCGCGGCCTCCACTCCGGTCGTCATCGGCAACCTCTGCCTGCCGTGGGCCAATCCGCTGTTCAACGGCCGCGGCACCAAGCAGTCGCGATCGGACAAGGAGTGGAGCGGCACGCTCAAGGCCTCGTACCGCTTCTCGCCGGAGGTCTTCACCTACGCCTCGTTCGCACGCGGCTACAAGGGCGGCGGCTTCAATCTCGACCGCACCCAGTCGTCGAACGGCCTGCCCTCGGGCGGCAGCGGCGTGACGCCGATCTACGACACCTCGTTCCCCGCGGAATTTGTCGACAGCTACGAGCTCGGGATCAAGAACACCCTGTTCAACCGCACGGTGCTCTTCAACGTCAGCGCCTTCTCGCAGAAGTTCACCGACTTCCAGCTGAACACCTTCCTGGGCACCTCGTTCGTGGTGCGCTCGATCCCCGAGGTGAAGTCCAAGGGCTTCGACGCCGACTTCATGTGGTTCACCCCGGTCAAGGGCCTGATGGTTCAGAGCGGCTTCACCTACGCCTTGACCGAGTACGGCGACCAGCCGATCCCGAACGACCCGGGCAACGCCCTGGCCCTGCTGCCGGGCAGCCGCATGTCGCTGGCTCCGAAGTACTCGGCCTCGGGTTCGATGACCTACGAGACCCCGGTCGGCGGCAATCTGAAGGCCCGCTTCAACCTCGGCGCCAAGTACTCGTCCTCGTACAATACGGGCTCGGACCTGTTCCCGCCGAAGATGCAGAAGGCTTTCACCGTCGTGAACGGCCGCGTGAGCCTGGGCTCGGCTGACGACCGCTGGACCATGGAGCTGTGGGGCCAGAACCTGTTCAACGAGAAGTACATGCAGGTCGCCTTCAACGGCACGCTGCAGGGCTCCTCGGGCCTCAGCGCCACCCAGGCGACCTACAGCCCGGCGCTGGACACGATCACCTACGACGCGTTCCTGGGCGCCCCGCGCACCTACGGCGTGACGCTGCGGTCGAAGTTCTAGCCGGCCTAAAAGTCTAACCGGGAGGGGGAACCGGCGGCGCCAAACGCGTCGCCGGCTTTCGGAAGGGGAAGGGCGATCCGGGCGACCGGGTCGCCCTTTTCATTTCGAGGCCTCCAGTCATTTCGGGGGTTCCGGATCACGGCGCATCACCTCAGCATGGCCTTGGGGTGGGGGATCGATTCGAACCCGGAGGCACGCCGATGAAGACGATCCGCTTCCTCGGATTCTGGATCTGCCTGGTCCTGGGCCTGGCCCTCGGCGCCTGGAGCCAGCGGCCGCCCGCCGCCGTGCCAGTCAGCGCCCCGGCCAGCGCCTTCTCGGCCGACCGGGCCATGGCCGACGTCGCCGCCATCGCCCGCAAGCCCCACCCGACCGGCTCGGCCGAGATCGCCCGGGTCCGCGACCACCTGCTGGCCCGGATCAGCGCGCTGGGCCTTGAGGTCTCGGTCCGTCCGGGCGAGGGCTTCCTGCCCTATTCGAAGGACGGCCGCGCCCTGGGCGCCGCGGCGGTGCAGAACTTGGTCGGCGTGCTGCCGGGCCAGGACCGCGACCTGCCGGCCATCCTGGTGATGAGCCACTATGACTCGGTCCACAATTCGCCCGGCGCGGCCGACGACGCCACCGGCGTGGCCGCCGCCCTGGAGATCGCCCGCGCCCTGAAGAGCGATGGGCCCCATGCCCGCGACGTCATCTTCCTGTTCACCGACGCCGAGGAGCCGGGCCTGCTGGGCGCCGACGCCTTCTTCGCTCGAGACCCGATGCTGCAGCGCGTCGGCCTGGTCGTGAACCTGGAGGCGCGCGGCGACGCCGGCCGAGCCGCGATGTTCCAGACCGGCTCCGGCAACGGCGCGCTGATGGGTGTCTTCGCCCGCGCCGCCAAGGGTCCGTCGGCCAATTCGGTCGCCTCGACCGTCTACGAGAAGATGCCGAACGACACCGATTTCACCCACGCGGTGAAGCGCGGCCTGCCCGGGCTGAACCTGGCCTTCATCGACGACCAGCTGGCCTATCACACGCCGCTGGCCCGGCCCGATCACCTGCAGCGCGGCAGCCTGCAGCACATCGGCGACCAGGCCCTGCCGACCGTGCGCGCCCTGGCCGACGCGGCCCAGCTGCCGGCCCGGACCCAGAACGCCATCTATTCCGACGTGCTGGGCCTGGTCTTGGTCAGCTATCCGCCGGTCGTCGGCTGGATCCTGCTGGGCTTGGCCGCCGTGCTGATCCTGTTCACCGCCTGGCGCACCCTGGCCGGACAGGGCGCCAGCGGCTGGGAGATCGCCCGCGGCGCGGCGGGCCTGCTGCTGATCGCGTCCAGCGCGGGCCTGGTGCTGCACCTGGCCGGCCGGGCGCTGATGATCGAGGACATCCAGCGCTTCTATGGCCTGCTGATCCGCTTCGACCATCTGCTGTGGGGCGCGGGGATCATCGCGGTCGCCGCCGGCCTGGGCGTGGCCACGGCCCAGGCGCGGGGCGCCAGCCGGATCATCCCCTGCGTCGTCGCCCTGGCCCTGGGCGGGGCGTGCAGCCTGGTCGGCGGCTTCGATCCGATCGGCCTTGGCCTCGGCGTCGCCACCTGCGTGTTCGCCGCCGCCGCGCTCGGCTTCCGGACCGGCGCCCTGGGCGCCTGGATCGGCGGGATGATCGTGGTGCTGATCCTGGCCACCGCCGCCCAGGCCCTGGCCCCCGGCCTGACCGTGATGCTGACCTGGCCGCTGCTGGTCGCCGCCATCGGCGCGGCCCTGGTGATCGGCGTCGGCGGCACGCGGGACAAGCGGGTGGCCTTGGCCCTGACCTTCGCCGTCGGCCTCCTGGCCGTGCTGTCGACCGCCCAGCTGGCGGCCTGGGGCGCCTGGACCTTCGCCGGCGTCGGCATGATGGAGCCGGCGATCCTGGCCCTGTTCGCCATGCTGGCCGCCCCGGCTCTGTCGCCGCTGGCCCACGACTTCGCCGCCACCCGCTGGGCCTGGCGCGCCGCCGGGATCCTGGCCATCGCCGGGATCGCCCTGATCGCCAACGCCGCGCGGCTGGGCGGCGAGCCCGGCCGTCCGGCCATCACCCAGGCCCTGCAGGTGGCCGACCTGTCGACCGGCAAGGCCTGGCGGGTCGCCGACCAGCCGCGCCTGGACGCCTGGACCCGGGCCGTGCTGCCCGACGACGGCGGCTCCGAACCGAAGAAGCAGGCCCTGGCCCCGTTCTGGCGGGAGCCGGTGTGGATGTCCGAGACCCGCCCCGCGCCGGTCCTGCCGCCGCAGCTGACCGTCGACCGCGCCGACGACCGCCTGCTGGTCCGGCTGATCCCCGCCCCCGGCGCCGAGATGGTCACCATCCGCCTGCGGCCCAGCGCCCCGCTCAGCCAGCCGCGCCTGAACGGCCGGCCCGTCACCCTGAACACCGTGGCCGGCAAGTGGTCCAGCCTGACCTATCACGCCCCCGACCCGAACGGCGTGACCCTGAGCTTCACGACCGCCGGAACGGGCAAGGTCGAGGTCGCGGCCCTGGAGTATCACGACGGCTGGCCAGCCCTGGCCAAGGCCCCGCCCGCCAAGCCGGCCGAGCTGATGGCCTATGGCATGTCGGACAAGACCGCGGTGCTGGTGCGCGGCGGGCTGAGCTGGTGAGGGGCGTCGCCGCTAGGAACTGATCCTCCCCCGCGATGCGGGGGAGGTGGCCCAGAGGGCCGGAGGGGGCGAGCTGGACGCGGGCCGCATTAGCCCCCTCAGTCGCTCCGCGACAGCTCCCCCGCGAGCGGGGGAGCAGCTACTAGGCGCACGGCTTCGCCGCTTCACGCGGTTCACCGCTGAAGTGGGTGGGGAGGCGACGGAGCGGCCGGGCGAACCCGGAG
Source organism: Caulobacter sp. P4_E5 (assembly GCF_056401555.1). Lineage (NCBI taxonomy): Bacteria > Pseudomonadati > Pseudomonadota > Alphaproteobacteria > Caulobacterales > Caulobacteraceae > Caulobacter > Caulobacter sp. P4_E5. Next base: position 3,958 of record NZ_JBFUJD010000029.1, on the reverse strand, counting down.
ACCGTAAGGGTTTGTGTGTTTCGGCTCGCTTACCGCTCCGCCAGGCTGTTCTCTGCCGTGAGGACGGCGGGCGTGAGCGTTGTCTGCTCGGGCCTCCGTTACCCCCGGACGGGCGTGGACCAACTGGATCGGCTACTCCGTCTCCAGCTCGGCGATCCACGATAGGCGGTTTTGGATCGATCACCGCCCTGTCGTTTCGCCGCTCAGCCTTGTCCCGACGAGTCCGTCACCCACGTGCGCTCCTAAAGAGTAAGCCACGTGGCCTGACGAGCCAGCCGGGGACCTAACAGCGACCCCGCTCAGCCTATCCCCATCGCCGCTTCGGGCCGGATCCAAGCGCCCTCCCCTTGCGACGGGGACAGCGATGATTGTGCAGYGGGWTTSAACGCGGATCATTCAGACRCGCGTAAAAGTGAGAAGKSGTTGATTTCGYTGGGTTCGRTCTCGCGAACGCCGGGGATACAGCACCGCCAATCCCCGTACTTGCCCCCTCCGCGCCTGCGGCGCTCCTCCCCCGGAGGGGGAAGAAGGGCATACCCCCTTCCGCCCCCTCCGGGGGCGGACGACCGCGAAGCGGTCAGGTGGGGGCCCGCGGCGGTGGCGGCCTACGCGCCCTGGTCCAGGACGCTGGCGTCGACGCCGCCTTCGACGACCTTGACGCCCAGATAGTGCATCTCGCCGCCCAGATAGCTGATCTGGTCCAGCGGTACGGTCTCGTCGCGACGCAGACGGCGGCCGTCATTGAGGGTCAGGCGCAGGGTCATCGCGGCGACCGGGGCGCCGCCGGCGATCGCGGCCTCGATCTGGCCCCGGAACGTGACGGCCGGAGAAAGGAGCGGCTTGGGCTTGGCGGCGGCCTTGATCATGACCGCCCCCAGAAGCCGTGCTCGCCGGAGATCCGGATCTGGCAGGCCTGTCCGGACGCGTGCAGGCTGAGCGCCCGCCGGTGGGCGGCGGCCTTGGCGACTTCCTTATCGGTCGACTGACCGAAGAAGTCGCCATCCTGCTCGACGCTCCACCCACCATCGTGGCGCAGAACGGTGAGAACGGTACGATTGGTGATTTCACGCATTTCGCACCATTAACATGAAATTAAAAGCGCTGCTCGATTAAAGAGACGTCAAATCGGCCGCGTGTTTTTCTTGAACCCGGCCAAGAGGTCGCCCTCTCGAATTCAGAGCGAAAACACGCCCGGAACTTGGCGCGCGCCTCAGAAGAACTCTTCGCCAGCCCCGACGCAGCGGGCGGACCACAGGTCGCCGCGCCACTTGACCTCGATGACGACGAAGTCCTTGCAGGCGGTCCCGCCCTCGCCGCCGATCGTGCAGATGTCGCCCCGGATCAGCGGATGGGCCGACCGCGCCGAGATCGTCACCTCCAGCGCCCGCGCCGACCAGCCATAGACGATCTCGTAGTCGTACGGCCCGAACAGACGGTTCTCCGAGGTGGTCATGGGGAAAGGGGAGAGGTGGTCATGGACGCGACGGCCTCGTTCTCGGCGCGCCTTGTCGAGGGGGCGGCGACGCCTCGAACCATGCGCCTTCCCCTCCGGCAAAGCGAGCGCCGTTCGATCAAGGGCGCGCCAACCGAGCGCCGATGTGCTATCTTGCCAGCGTTCATGTCGACCTGGCGGCTTTCCCAGGCGCTACCGAGGGCCCGCCCTCGCCGATCGGCGGCTTCGATCGCAACTCACCGATCGCAATTCACCGGAGCGACATGACCCAGGCCCCTACCGAGACGCTGCCGGAAAGCCACCTGCGCGCGCTGCAAAGCCTGGCCGAGCGCCAACCGGGCCAGGAGTCCAACTTCGTCAACATCGCCGCCGCCCAGGCCCTGACCTCGCGGGGCCTGGCGCGCCACAGCGGCGGCGGCTGGGAGATCACCCCCCTGGGCCGCAACCACCTGCTGCGCCTGGTCTCGGGCGACGACGTCGACGGCGTGGCCAACGCGCGGTAGGGATTGTCGGCTTCTGAYAGGCGCCGAAACCGCTCGCACTTTCGGCCGCCACGCTCTAGAGCCAATCGACATTCAATTTACCCGCCTTCCTGGGCCTTGTGCCCAGGACCCAGGGTTCAGCTTCGACAGACTTGGGGCCGAGTTCACGGCCTTTCGGCCGCGCGAACCCAGAGAGCCCGGGCCTGCCTCGAACATGGGTCCTGGGCACAAGGCCCAGGAAGGCAGTAGGATTTGCACTTGCCCCAAATGGCAGTGGAACTTGTACCTGCCCCAAATGGCCGTGGGATTTGGGCCTGCCCTAGAAAGCAGTGAAACTTGCACCCGCCCCAGATGAAGATCGATCGGCCCTAGGGACTTCCCTCTTCCTTCACGACCGCTCTAGGCTGCCCCCGGACCTGGCCGAGGGAGAACCGGTCTCGTGAGCTTTTTCGAGAGCCTGCTGATCCTGCTGGCCGCGGCGGTGCTGCTGCTGCAGGCCGCGCGCCGGCTGACCATCCCCTATCCGACCATGCTGGCCGCCGCGGGCGTCGGCCTGGCCCTGATCCCTGGCGCGCCGAAGATCTCGATCGAGCCGCACACGGCGCTGGCCCTGTTCATCGCTCCGGCCCTGGTCGACGCGGCCTTCGACTTCCCGGTCGGCGCGGTCCGGCGGCTGTGGCGGCCGCTGTTCGCCCTGGCCGTGGTCGCCGTGCTGCTGAGCGCCGGCGCCGTGGCCTGGCTGGGTGTGACCCTGGCCGGCCTGCCGATCGCCGCCGCCCTGGCCCTGGGCGCCATCGTCGCCCCGCCCGACGCCGCCGCCGCCACCGCGGTCCTGGGCAGCGTGAAGATGCCGCGCGGCTCGGTCGCGGTGCTGAAGGGCGAGAGCCTGCTGAACGACGCCACCGCCCTCTTGCTATTCTCGGCCGCCACGGCCTTGCAGAGCCAGGGCCAGATCGACGGCGCCCTGGGCCTGCGCCTGACCCTGGCCGCCCCCGGCGGCATCGTGCTGGGCATCGTGCTGGCCCGGCTGATGCGCTTTCTGTCGTCCTACGTGGCCGGCACCCTGGGCGGCAACGTGTTCGAGTTCGTCGCCGCCTTCGGGGTGTGGGTGATCGCCGAGCGGATCGGCCTGTCGCCGGTGCTGTGCCTGGTGGCCTTCGCCATGACCATCGCCCGCACCGCCGGCCTGCGCACCCCGCCCCGGACGCGGATCCACAGCTTCGCCGTCTGGACCTCGGCGGTGTTCGTGCTGAACGTGCTGGCCTTCCTGCTGATGGGCTTCCAGGCCCGGACCATCGTCACGGCCATGGAGCCCGACCGGCTGCGCGACGCGGCGACCTTCGCCGGGGCGGTGATCCTGACCCTGGTCGGGGTGCGCCTGGCCTGGGTGCTGACCTATAACCGGCTGGCCAAGCGGTTCCGCTGGCTGCGCGGCGACGCCAAGCCGAGCTCGCTGCGCCACGGGGTGCTGGTCGGCTGGTGCGGGATGCGGGGCCTGGTCACCCTGGCCACGGCCTTCGCCCTGCCCTCCACCTTCCCGCAGCGCGACCTGATCGTGCTGACCGCCTTCGCCGTGGTGCTGGCCACCCTGGTGGTCCAGGGCATGACCCTGTCGCCGCTGGTCCGGCTGCTGAAGCTGGACGGCGAGAACGGCCTGGAGGACGAGCTGGCCCGGGCCCGCGCCGACCTGGCCGCCACGGCGCTGGCCGCCCTTGAGCACAAGAGCGGCCCGGCCACCGAGCACTGGCGCTACCGCTTCACCGCCGTCGGGGCCGAGGCGGCCCGCGACTGCCCGCCCCTGGAAGCCCGCCGCGCCGTCGGCCTGAAGGCCCTCCACCGCCAACGCGAGCGCCTGGAGGAACTGCGCGACGCCGACACCGTCGGCGCCGACGCCTTCCTGATCCTGCAAGAGGAACTGGATTTCGAGGAGGTCTCGATCAGCCGCGAGGACGAACGGCAGATCGAGGAGGGGTGAGCTGCTTCCCTCTCCCATAGGGAGAGGGGTAGGGGTGAGGGGTTACGG
>NZ_JBFUJD010000028.1:0-51104 GCF_056401555.1 Caulobacter sp. P4_E5 | reverse complement strand
GCTATAAGGACCTCCCAAGTCTGGAGCGCCCATGAAGCCGGCCCGGGGCCTGTCCTCGACCTTGTTCAGCGACCCGCATCCCACCGCCTATCTGGCGGCCTTCGCGGCCGTGATGGCGACGGCGGTGGCGCGGCTGTACCTGCCCGAGGCCTTCACCGCCCCGTCGTCGTTCCTGCTGTTCGTGCCGGCCGTGCTGGTCAGCGCGGCGCTGGGCGGCTTGGCCCCCGGCGTGTTCGCCACCACCTTCGCCTGGGGCAGCGTCTGGTGGGTGACGCGCGACATCCCGTTCGACCTGGTCAGTGGCCTCAGCGCCGCGATCTTCCTGTCGGTCGGTTTCGGCATGGCCGTGGGCGGCGGCTGGTTCCACGCCGCGCGACGGCGGGCGGCGGCGATCAACGACCACCTCCGCTCGATCCTGGACACCGTGCCCGACGGCGTGGTGGTCATCGACCGCGCCGGGATCATGACCTCGTTCAGCCCGGCCGCCGAGCGGATGTTCGGCTGGACCGCCGCCGAAGCCATCGGCCGCAACGTCAACACCCTGATGCCCGAGCCGCACCACACCGCCCACGACGGCTATATCCAGCGCTACCACGGCACCGGCGAGCGGCGGATCATCGGGGCCGGCCGCGTCGTGGTCGGCCAGCGCCGGGACGGCTCGACCTTCCCGATGGAGCTGGCGGTCGGCGAGACCAAGGGCTCGACGCCCTCGTACACCGGCTTCATCCGCGACCTGACTGAGACCCAGGAGACCGAGACCCGTCTGCAGGAGCTGCAGAACGAGCTGGTCCACGTCTCGCGCCTGACGGCCATGGGCGAGATGGCCTCGACCCTGGCCCACGAGCTGAACCAGCCGCTGTCGGCCATCGCCAACCTGCTGACCGGCTCGCGCCGCCTGATCGACCGGGGCCGCGAGGCCGACCAGGCCAAGGTGCGCGAGGCCATCGACAAGGCCGCGACCCAGGCGCTGCGGGCCGGCGACGTCATCCACCGGATGCGCGACTTCGTGCGTCGGGGGGCCAGCGAGCGCGACGTCGAAAGCCTGTCCAAGCTGATCGAGGAGGCCAGCGCCCTGGCCTTGATCGGCGAGAAGGACCGCCAGGTCGACGTGCGCCTGGCCCTGGATCCCGCCGCCGACGCCGTCTACGCCGACCGGGTCCAGGTGCAGCAGGTGCTGCTGAACCTGATCCGCAACGGCATCGACGCCATGCAGGACGGCAACAGCCGCCGCCGGGCCCTGCTGATCACCAGCGACGTCACCGAGGAAGGCTGGTCGCGGGTCAGCGTCGCCGACACCGGCCCCGGCATCGCCGACGAGGTGCGCGATCGCCTGTTCCAACCGTTCATGACCACCAAGCCGCAGGGCATGGGGGTGGGCCTGTCGATCTCGCGCTCGATCATTGAGGCGCACGGCGGGCGCATCTGGGCCGAAGCCAATCCCGGCGGCGGCGCGTTGTTCCGCTTCACCCTGCCGCCGGCCGATCAGAAGGAAACCGTCGATGACTGACGCACACGTCGTACACGTGGTCGACGACGACGAAAGCGCCCGCGAGTCGCTGGCCTTCCTGCTGGAGTCGGCCGACTTCGAGGTCGTGGCCTATGCCAGCGCCCCGGCCTTCCTCGACGCCCTGCCGGACGCCAAGCCGGGCGTCGTCGTCACCGACGTCCGCATGCCCGAGATGAGCGGCCAAGAGCTGGTCGCCCGGCTGGCGGCCCTGAAGGTCAAGATGCCGATCATCATGATCACCGGCCACGGCGACATCCCGATGGCCGTCGAGGCCATGCGCTCGGGGGTCGTCGACTTCATCGAGAAGCCATTCTCGGAAGCCCGGATGCTGGACGCCCTGAACCGCGCCATGAAGGCCGCCGAGGCCGCGCCGGTCACCGACGACCAGGCCGCCGTCCTGCATCGCCTGGAGACCCTGTCCGAGCGCGAGCGCCAGGTGCTGGACGGCGTCGTCGCCGGCCACGCCAACAAGGTCATCGCCCGCGAGCTGGGCATCAGCCCCCGCACCGTCGAGATCTACCGCGCCAAGCTGATGACCAAGATGCAGGCGGATAACCTGGCGGCGCTGGTGCGGATGACGCTGTCGGTGCGGGGGGGATAGGGACTCTCTCGAACCGCACAAATCTCGTGTCATCCCGGCCGCAGCGAAGCGGAGAGCCGGGACCCAGGGCAACCGCGTCGCGCCGGCCCCTGGGTCCCGGACAGCGCTACGCGCTTCCGGGATGACACGGGTTTCGCAGAGATTTGGCGAGCACCTCCCCCAACCGCACGCTCAGCGCGTCGCCCAGCAGCGGCTTCTCCACCAGCGACACGCCGCCCAACCCGCGCCGCCGGAACCGCTCCACGTCGCCGGTCAGGACGATGGTCGGGCTCTCTCCGAGGTCCGGCAACGCCACGCCGCCGTCGTCGATCACCACGGCCGCCACGGGTCGCTCGTCCGGCCGCGCGACCACCGCATAGCCCTCGGTCTCCAGCGAGAAGCGCAAGGCCTCGCGCAGGGGCTCGTCCTCGACGAGCAGCAGGATCAGGGGACAGTCGGACATGGCCGCCAAGATGACCCTGGAAGGCCGCCGAGACCTTGATCGGCCTCAAACCAGGCCCGTCCGCAGCGCCGCGTAAGGGGGTTTCCTTAGGCGCGGCTCCCGAATGTCGCGGGCGCGCGAAAAGGCGCAAGACCCTAGCAACAGAAGGGTCTTTCCATGCTGTCTCCGCTCCGCATCGACGCCGTCCCCATGGCCCTGGACCCCGTGCTGGCCCTGCCAGGCGCCTGCCCGCGCTTCGCCCGCGACGAGGAGATCTTCGGCGAGGGCGAGGCCGCGACCCACGTCTACCAGGTGATTTCCGGCGCGGTGCGCACCTACCGCATCCTGCGCGACGGCCGCCGGCAGATCGACGAGTTCCACTTCGCCGGCGACTATTTCGGCCTGGAGATGGGCGACACCCACCGCGTCACCGCCGAGGCGATGAGCGACGCCAGCGTGCGGATGATCCGCCGTGGGGCGCTCAGCGACCTGGCCGCGACGCGTGGCGACGCGGCGCGCGCCCTGTTCCGCCTGACCGCCGACGGCCTACGGCGCAGCCAGGACCACGTGCTGATGCTGGGCCGCCGCTCGGCGCTGGAGCGGGTGGCGGGCCTGCTGCTGGACATCGCCGAGCGCACCCACGCCGACGCCGAGCTGGACGTGCCGATGAGCCGCCAGGACATGGCCGACTATCTGGGCCTGACCATCGAGACCGTCTCGCGCGCCCTGACCAGCCTGCGGGACGAGGGCCTGATCGCGCTGCCGACGGTGCGCCACGTAGTGCTGAAGGACCGGCGGGCGCTGGAGCGGATGGTCAGCTGAGCTTCCCCACCCAAAGCAACATTCATGTGTCATCCCGGCCGCAGCGAAGCGGAGAGCCGGGACCCAGGGGCCGCCGCACGGGGCTTGGCCCCTGGGTCCCGGACAGCCTCTGCGAGGCTTCCGGGATGACACGGGATTTGAGCTTCGAAGGGCTTGCCCCTCAAACACCCCCCTCGTCGCTCCGCTCCAGCCCGGCGATCGTCGCCTCCTCGCGCGGACCGCCCTTGTCGGCCGAGCGCAGCATCGCCTGGCGCAGGGCGTAGGCGAGCAGCGCCGTCAGGATCATGGCGTTCAGCACGAACGGCCCCCAGCCGATCTTTTCGTAGAGCAGCACGAACAGCGGCGCGACCACGACGTTGAGGCCGTTGATCGCCGCGATCGCCCCGGCCGCCCCGGCCTGGTCCTTGGCGTCGACCGACAGCGAGGCGCCGGCCGTGAACCCCGGGCGGGCGAAGCCGTAGCCCAGGCTGGCGACGGCGTAGCCGATGGCGACGGCGGCGTAGTCGGGGGCGAAGGCGACGATGATGTTGCCCAGGGCCGCCGCGGCGACGCCCCAGCGCATCAGGTCGCGCGGCCCCATGCGGAACATGCGGATCAGGCCCCACTGGGCCAGCAGGCCGGCCACGGCCCCAGCCGCCATGGCCAGGGTGATGAAGCCCTGGGCCTTGACCGGCGGCAGGCCCAGCTTGTCGATGATCAGAAAGCCCAGGGTCTGGGTCTGGGCCGTCTGGCACGAGGCGACCAGGAAGCCGAAGATCAGGAACGGCTTCAGCCGCGGGTCGCGCCACGGGGCCGCGCCCTGGCCGCGCCAGGGAAGACCGAACCGGCGGCGCGGCGGCGTCTCGCCCCGGCCCGGCTTGAAGGTCTCGGGCAGGCCGCGCTGGACGACGACCAGCATCACGGCCGCCATCGCCGCAAAGGCGAACATCGGCCCGGCCAGGCCCACGAACGGCAGCACGAACAGCGGCGCCAGCAGAGGCCCGACCACGGTGCCCAGGCCGAAGGCGCCGGCCAGGGTGGCCATGGTCTGGGTCCGCTCGTCGCGGCTGGTCCGCTCGGCCATATAGGCCTGGGTGGCCGGATTGGCGGCCGAGCCGAAGCCGCCGAACAGGGCGCGCGACAGCAGGAACAGGCCGAAGATCACCATCGGCGGCGCCAGGTGGCGCAGGCCCGCCGAGACGACGATGGCGCACAGGGTCATGGAAACGCAGAAGCCGGCCAGGCCCAGCAGGATCAAAGGCTTGCGCCCGCGCAGGTCCGACTGCCGGGCCCAGAACGGCGAGGTCACCGCCCACAGCACCGCCGACAGCGAGAATATGCCCGCCACCAGAGCGTCCGGTATGCCGATCTGGCGGCCGATCGCGGGCAGCACAGACAGCATGCCGGTGTTCCCCATGGCGGTCGCGACCGACACGCCGAAGAGGATCGCGAACGCGCCGCGGTTGGCCCGGGCCTCTGGAGTCTCCCCACTCATCAAACAACCGTTAGACCCGAGCGATGGCCGGCGCAACGTGTCGCAGGGCGAGCGCCCCATGCCCCCGGGGGGCGAGAACCTTGGATTAATCATTAACCCCGATGATGCGCCGTCAGTCTCGGGGTCGGCCTAACCACAATGTTCCAGATCATCGGCATCGTCCTGCTGTTCGGCATGGTGTTCGGCAGCTACCTGATGGGTGGCGGCAAGATGGACGTGATCCTTCACGCCGCGCCGCACGAACTGATGGCCATCCTCGGGGCCGCCGTCGCCGCCTTCCTGATCTCCAACTCGATGACCGTCATCAAGGGCACGGTCGGTGGCTTCGGCAAGATCTTCAAGGGCCCCAAGTGGAAGGCCGGCGACTATCGCGACCTGCTGTCCCTGCTGTTCCTGCTGACCAAGACGATGAAGTCCAAGGGTGTCATCGCCCTGGAAAGCCACATCGAGAAGCCCCACGAGAGCACGATCTTCGCCCGCTATCCGAAGGTCACCCACGACCACTTCGCCGTCGACTTCATCTGCGACACCCTGCGGATGATGACCATGAACCTGGAGGATCCCCACCAGGTCGAGGACGCGATGGAAAAGCAGCTCGAGAAGCACCACCACGAGGCGCTCGAGCCGGCCCACGCCTTGCAGAGCATGGCCGACGCCCTGCCGGCCCTTGGCATCGTCGCCGCCGTGCTGGGCGTCATCAAGACCATGGGTTCGATCACCGAACCGCCGGCCGTCCTGGGCGGCATGATCGGCGGCGCCCTGGTCGGCACCTTCCTCGGCGTGTTCATCGCCTATGGCATCGTCGGCCCGATGGCCACGCGCCTGCAGGCCGTCGTCAACGAGGACGGCGCCTTCTACAAGATCATCCAGGCCGTCCTGGTCGCCCACCTGCACGGCAACGCCGCCCAGATCTCGGTCGAGATCGGCCGCGGCCACGTGCCCAGCCCCGCCCAGCCCAGCTTCGCCGAGCTGGAAGAGGCCCTGGGCCAGATCCCGCCCGAATAGGTCGGCGTCCAGCGTCCTTGGCGAGGCAGGTTAGCGCCTCGTAACTTGCACCGGCTTTCGAACCGGTATTCCTTTCGCGCAAAGCCGTCGCCGACCAGGCGCCGGCCAGCAAGGGAAGCCTCATGAGCACGATCCGCAAACTCCTCATCGCCGGCGTGGCCGTCTCGGCCCTGTCGCTGGCCGCCTGCGGCGGCAAGCATGACGAGGCCGAAGGCGACAGCGCCGCCGCCAAGGCCGCCGCCGCCGACGCCAGCACCGTGACCGACGCCGCCTCGGCCAAGGAACAGGCCGCCGCCGACGCCAACAAGGCCGCCACGGACGCCGCCGCCGCCCCGGCCGACCCGGCGGACGCCGCCACCCAGACCGCCAACGACGCCGCCGCCACCGGCTCGACCCAGGCCCCGGCCGCCGCCTCGGCCACCGCCGCCGCCGACGCCGCGCCCAAGCCGGAAGAGAAGAAGYCGGCGCACTAGGGACTTACGGGTTCCACTCAAATCCGATCTCCCCGGCGAAGGCCGGGGCCCAGATCGAACCCACCCGCGCCCTTCGTCGGAACTCGGCGGAGGGCGCTTTTACGTCTGACGCACCGGATGAATCTGGGCCCCGGCCTTCGCCGGGGAGGTCGGGTGTTGGGGAGACAGACTTGACGCCCACCGCCCCGCGGCGCTCTAGCAGGCGCCATGGATCCCACCGCTCCTCAAGACGGGTCACCGCTGGTTTGGCGTGAGGACGGCTTGCCGCAGTCCAGCCTGTACGGCGATGTCTATTTCTCCAGCGTCGATGGCCTGGCCGAGACGCGGGCGGTGTTCCTGGCCGGTTGCGGCCTGCCGGAACGATTCTCCGAGCACCGGGACTTTGTGGTCGGCGAGCTGGGCTTCGGCTCGGGCCTCAACATCGCCGCCCTGCTGGACCTGTGGCGGCGCGAACAACCCCCTAAAGGCAAGCTCCACATCTTCTCGATCGAGGCCCATCCGCTGGCCAGCGACGAGGCCGCCCGGATCCTGGCTCACTGGCCCGAGCTGGGCGACGCCGCTCAGGTGCTGCTGGACCACTGGCCGGGCCGGGCGCGCGGCTTCCACCGGATCGACCTGCCCGGTTTCGACGCCGTGCTGGACCTGGCGGTCATGGACGTGGTCGAGGCGCTGGAGGCCTGGGACGGGGCGGCCGACGCCTGGTTCCTGGACGGCTTCTCGCCCGCCCTGAACCCGGCCATGTGGCGCGACGAGGTCCTGGCCGCCGTCGCCGCCCGCTCCGCGCCCGGGGCTCGCGCGGCGACCTTCACCGTGGCGGGGGCGGTGCGGCGCGGCCTGCAGGCGGCCGGTTTCGAGATCGCCAAGCGCCCCGGCTTCGGCCGCAAGCGCGAGCGGCTCGAGGCCTGGCTGCCGGGTGAGCGCGCGGTCACGCCGCGCCCCAAAAGCCTCGCCATCATCGGCGGCGGGATCGCCGGCGCCGCCCTGGCGCGCGCGGCCCGCGCCGAGGGGCTGGCCGTGACCGTGATCGACGATCCTGACAGTGTCGCCGCCTCCGGCAATCCGGCCGCCCTGGTCACCCCGGCCCTGGACGCCGGCGGCGGCCCCCGCGCCGGCCTCTACGCCCAAGCCCTGGCCCGCGCCGCGGCGCTGTACGAGGCCGAGCCCGGCGCGGTGATCGCCCGCGGCGTGCTGCAGCTGGCCACGACCGAACGCGACGCCGCCCGCTTCGCCAAGGTGGCCGGGCAGGAGCTGTTCGAGCCCGGCGCCATGACCGCCTTGTCCCCCGACCAGACCGCCGAACAGGTCGGCGCCGAAATCCCGGCCCTGGCCATGGCCTCCAGCCTGGTCGTCGCGCCGCCGGTGGTCACCGCCGCCTGGACCGGCGCGGTCGTGCGTCGACGCGTCGCCAGGCTGGAGCGCGATGGGGACGGATGGCGGCTGCTCGACGAGGCCGGCGCGCTGATCGTCCGCGCCGACCGCGTGGCCCTGGCGAGCGGCGCGGCGACGGCGGCCCTGATGCCCGGCGTCGCCTTGCGTCTGGTGCGTGGCCAGGCCAGCTGGGCCGAGAGCGTCTCGACCGCGCCCGTCGCGTTCGGCGGCTATGCGATCCCCACGCGGTTCGGCGTCCTGTTCGGCGCCACCCACGACCGGGACGAGACCGCCGTCGACGTCCGGCCCGAGGACCACGCCCGCAACCTCGACACCCTGGCCAAGGGCCTGGCCGCCCTGGCCAAACAGCTGGCCGGCAAGGCGTTCCAGGGCCGGGCCGCGATCCGCGCCACCACGCCGGACCGGGCGCCGCTGGCCGGGATCCGCGACGACGGGGCGCTGGTGCTGACAGGCCTGGGTTCGCGCGGCTTCTGCCTGGCGCCGCTGCTGGCCGAGCACTTGATCGCGCGGATGCTGGACCTGCCCTCGCCCCTGCCGCGCCATTTGTCGCACCCGCTGGACCCTGGGCGTTTCGACTCGCCCGGCGCGCGTATCGGCGTATAATCGAACACTGTTCTTTGGAGTGCGCGCCACCGCTCTTCGGGTTCGCGCGTTCCTGTTTGATGAGGCCGGCGCCCCATTGCATGCCGGCCGCATGACGGCGGTCCTCCGCCCTCTTGGCCCGCCGGATCTGACGCTCCCGACGCCCCATCGGGAGCGTCTTTTCGTTCAGCGCCCTCTTCCAGCTTAAAGCGCAAAGAAAAAGGGGCCGGCCTTGCGGCCAGCCCCCAGATCTTTCGATCTTGATCGTCTTAGAAGTTGATCGAGACCGTCGAGCGGCGGTTCAGCGGTTCCTTGACACCATCGCCAGTGGCGACGGCCGGAGCGCTTTCGCCCTTCCAGTCGACCGACAGGGACGTGGCGGGCACACCCAGGCCAGCCAGACCGTCAGCCACCGCCTTGGCGCGGCGTTCCGAGAGCTTCTGGTTGTACTTGTCCGAGCCCGAGGTGTCAGTGTGACCCGTCACCACGACCTTGGTCGCGTTGCCGCCCTTGGCGTAGTCGGCGGCCTGCTGGACCACGGCCTGGGCTTCCGGCGTCAGCACGTACTGATCGAACGGGAAGTAGACCACGAACTCACGCGCCTCGTAGGCCGGAGCAGCCGGAGGCGGCGGCGGCGGGGGAGGCGGCGGRGGCGGAGGCGGCGGGGGAGGCGGCGGCGGGGGCGGGGGAGGCGGCGGGGGCGGCGGCGACCCGAAGGTGTACCGCAGGCCCAAGGTCACCGAAGTATCCTTGTAGCGGCCCGAGAACGTGCCGACGTCGGTGATGGCGCCGCCAGCCGGACCGGCGTTCTGCGTCACCGAGCCCCAGTCGAGCTTGGTGGTGCGCAGGTAGCGGCCGGTCAGGTCCAGCGACCAGTTCTGGGCGAAGTTCCAGCCCAGGCCGATGATGCCCTGCATGGCGAACGCCTGGTCGACGTCGTCGAAGCTGGTGTTCTGGTAGATCGCCGCGCCGGTCGGAACGCCCGACAGCTGGCCATAGACCTTGTTATGCACCCAGGCCGTACCGACGCCAGCGCCGATGAACGGGTTCAGGGCCGAGTTGGGGGCCGCGTCGAAGATGACGTTGGCCATCAACGTGGAGGCCTTCCACTTGCCGTCCGGCTCGCCGCAGGTCGGGGCGGCCGAGGTGCGACCCACGCCGGCGGTGCAGAGACCGATCGGCTGAGCCCCGCTCGCGCCACCGGCGCCACGCACGCTCTGCACGTCGCTGGGTCGGTAGCCGTATTCGGCTTCGACACGCCAGTTCGGCGTGAACTTGTAGCCGAGGCGACCGAAGGCGGCCCAGTCCTTATCGGTGGAGAAGTTCCACTGATAATTGTTGGTGGAGGTCGCCTTGACGTCCGCTGGCTCATGATAGCCCGCGTCGGCCGCAACGTACCAACCACTTGTCGCGCTTTGGGCTAAAGCGCCGGAGGCCGCGCCCAGCGCAACCGCCGCGACGCCGACCAGCAACCGCATTTTCATATCCAAACCCTCTTGTTCGTATGTCGCGGGTCCGACATGTCCCCGGAACCCTGCACGACAAACGCGCCATCTAACAATTCGGGTGTGGCAAATGCGCCACAAAATGCGCTCATTATGAAGTTATCACGACGCAGCTCCCGCCGCAGTGACGCTTAGCTTGGCCGGAAAACTGTGCGGGTTTGTCGCAAGTAGCGGAGATTGCAGAAGAATTCGCCATTGGTCATACTTCTTGCGTGGGGCGAGTGGAGTATGGCCGTGAGTATTGAACAGTTCCCCCTGGCTTCCGAGGAACCCAACGCCATGGCCGGCGGCGAGACGCCGAACGCCTTCGTCAACGCCGATTCGCGCACGGGCGTCGTGGCGGGCAAGCCCAGCCTGACCGTGCCCGAGGCCGCGCTGCAGCTGCTGCGCAGCGAGCCGGGCTGGTCCAACGCCTTCAACGTCGGGGCGACGGTCAGCTACGCCTTCCGCGCCACCGCGCCGACCACCATGCCCAGCGACACGGGGGGCTTCTCGTCCTTCAACGCGGCCCAGATCCTCCAGACCGAGAAGGCCTTGGCGGCCTGGTCGGACGTCGCCAACGTCACCTTCACGCGCGTGGGCGCGGGGACCGGCGAGGCGGCCTATAGCAACAACGCCGCCATCCTGTTCGGCAACTACAGCTCGGGCGAGTCCGGCGCGGCGGCCTTCGCCTACTATCCGGGCAACTACGCGGCCACCAGCAGCTCGGGCGACGTCTGGGTCAATTCCAGCCTGAGCTACAACACCAGCCCGACCGGCACGAACTATGGCGGCATGGTGCTGGTCCACGAGCTGGGCCACGCGATCGGCCTGGCCCATCCGGCCGAATACGACGCCAGCGCCGACACGACCCTCACCTACGCCAGCGACGCCGGCTATTACGAGGACAGCCGCCAGTACACGGTGATGTCCTATTTCGGCGAGTCGAACACCGGCGGTTCGTTCAGCGGGACCTACGCCTCGTCTCCGCTGCTGGACGACATCGCCGCCGCTCAGCTGGCCTACGGCGCCAACATGACCACGCGGACGGGCGACACGACCTACGGCTTCAACGCAACGGCAGGCCGCGACTGGTTCAGCGCTGCGTCGTCGTCGACCAAGCTGGTGTTCGCCGTCTGGGACGCCGGCGGGACCGACACCTTCGACTTCTCCGGCTACAAGGTCGCCCAGACCATCGACCTGCGCGCGGGCTATTTCTCCAGCGTCGGCGGGCTGACCGGCAACGTCACCATCGCCATCGGCGCGACGGTCGAGAACGCCGTCGGCGGTACGGCGGCCGACATCATCAACGGCAACGCCGCCGTCAACCGGATCACGGGCGGCCAGGGCGCGGACACGCTGGACGGCGGCTTGGGCCTGGACACGGCGATCTATGCCGGCAAGGCCTCGGCCTACGCCATCATCGCCAACGCCAACGGCGGCTGGTCGGTGCGCGACAACGGCGGGACCGACGGGATCGACAGCGTCATCAACATCGAGACCCTGGCCTTCACCGACAAAGCGGTGTCGCTGGTCGATAGCCGGGTCGCCTCGGCCATGGCCAGCGTGCTGCGCCTGACGGCCCTGTCGAGCGGCGCGGACGCCATGACCAAGAGCCTGGGGGCCGCCATGGCCTCGGGGACCAGCTACGCCGACGCCATCACCCAGGTGACCAAGGCGGCGATCTCGACCAGCGCGGTGGCCGCCCTCTCCTACCAGTTCTTCACCGGCAAGACGCCGACGGTGGCGGGCATGGACTATCTGGTGGCCCCGGACGGCGCCAACGCCAACAACCTCAACAGCGCCTACTACCAGTCGTTCAACATCGAGAACCGCTACATCAACTTCGCGGTCAATCTGGGCAAGATCGGCGAGGGCGCGGCCAGCTTCAGCAGCGCCTATGGCGGCCTGTCGCTGTTCGACGCCACCCGCAAGGCCTATGCCGCGATCTTCGGCCTGACGCCGACGGACGACAAGATCCACGCCCTGATCGACGGGCGCGCGGACTACTTCAACGCCTACGGCCAGGACGGGGTGAATGGTCAGGGAACGAAGGCGGCCATGATCGGCTGGCTGATCGCCGAGGCCGAGAAGGCCGACATCGGCGTCTACGCCAAGTCCGCCGACGCCTTCTTCGCCGACCAGGTCACCCACAACGTTTATGGCGTCGACCTGATCGGGACCTACGCCAAGCCGGAATACAACCTGGTCTGAGGGCGGACCTCTGACGAACGGCGCGGCGGCGGGCCTTGGCTCGCCGCCGTTTTCGCGTGGACTGAATCCAATTTCCGCCACGCGCGTTCTCCAGCCAGGAGACCGCCATGCCCGCCGACACCCAGACCCACCGCTTCACCGTCCGCGCCCGCCACCTGCACGGCCACCACGCCCGCGCCCTGGACGAGCCCAGCCCCGAGGCGGCGGCGGCGGCCTATCTGGAGGACTTCGCCCACGACCCTGACGACGACGCCACGGTGGCGGTCATCGTCCGCGACGAGGCGACCGGCCGCGAGCAGTGCTTCCGGGTGGACCTGACGACCGGCGAGACGGCGCCCTGCGGCTGATCGCTCAGCCCTGATGGCCAAAGCCGATCGCCACGACCATGAAGCTGACGACGCAGGCGACCACGAACACCACGGCGATGAGCAGGGCCTGAGCGCCGAAGCGCTGTTTGGGACGTGGCTGACTCATGGCCGGCTCCCTCAGCGGCCGTGAGGCCGGTCCTTTGGCTTGTCCTTGGGCATGGCTTTCAGGACGTCCAGCGCCTGCCACGGCTTGCCCTTGACCAGCACGCCGGCGGCCAGGCCCGCGACGAAGGCGCCGCTGGGATGGGCCTGGACCAGGTCGACGATCCGCTGTTCCAGCGGCGGGCGCTTGTGCTTGGCGCGGTGCTGCTTCTGGAGGAGGCTCCAGACCGTCACCGTGACGCCGGCCAGGGCCGCGACCACGACATAGGCCCAGGCCGGGCCGGTGTGCGGCGCCAGGAACGCGTAGATGGCCATGGCCCCGGTCACGCCAGCTATGCCCGCCGCCATGATCAGCCCGGCCCCGGCCATCAGCTTCGAGATCAATGTGTCGATGAAGTCGTCCAGCATCCTTCAGCCTCCAGCATGTCGCTGGGCTTCAACGCCGGAGATGGGGTTTGGTGGCGGGGCGCCTTCACGCGCGCCGGGCGGACAATGCCCGGCGCGCTCGAAAGCCGCTCGGCTACATCTTGTACTGGAACGACAGATAGTAGCTGGGGCCGGTCGACGAACTCATCTGCCAGCGGCTCTTGTCGATCAGATAGGCCTTCTCCTCGGCGTTGTTGAGGTTCATGGCCGCGAAGGACAGGCTGAGCTTCTCGTTGATGTTGTAGCCGAGGTTAAGGTCGAACTGGGTGCGCGAGGCGACCGTGTGGCCCAGCGGACCGGCGAAGAAGCTCTCCACCGAGGTCTGGTCATAGGCGCTGCGGTAGTTGGCCGACAGGCGGGCGCTGAAGGTCTGGTTTTCCCAATAGACCGTGCCGTTGGCGGTGTGCTCCGACAGGTTGGCCAGCTTGAAGCCGGTGGTCGAGGTCGCCGGGCTGACGTGGGTGTAGTTGGCGACCAGGCCGAAGCCGGCGACGGGCAGCCAGGCGTCGAGCGACTGCTGCCAGTTCAGCTCGTAGCCCTTGATCGTCACCTCGCGCGTGTCGTTCTGCGTCTCGGTGATCGAATAGGTGTCGCCGGCGCTGGAGCCGCAGACGCCGCTGGCGTCCTTCGACAGGCCGACGCCCTCGTAGGTGGTCGGGCAGATCACGGTGGTGAAGGTGCCGTTCTTGACCTTCTTGGTGAAGAAGCCGGCGCTCAGCCCGTTGCCCTTGCCGTAGTACCATTCCAGGCCGACATCGATCTGGTTGGCGGTCAGCGGGTTCAGCGAGCCCTGGCCCAGGGCGATGGTGTTGATCCGCTTGCCGGTGCTGTCGGTGGTGGTGGTGACGGTGGTGGCCAGCTGGTTGCTGGAGTCGATGATCGGGCGGACCAGCACCTTGGCGGCCGCGAAGCGCAGCAGCAGGCTGTCCGTCAGGTCGACGCTGAAATTGGCCGACGGCAGG
Source organism: Caulobacter sp. P4_E5 (assembly GCF_056401555.1). NCBI lineage: Bacteria > Pseudomonadati > Pseudomonadota > Alphaproteobacteria > Caulobacterales > Caulobacteraceae > Caulobacter > Caulobacter sp. P4_E5. Next base: position 37,274 of record NZ_JBFUJD010000028.1, on the reverse strand, counting down.
GTGTTGTCGTAGGACTTCGGCGTGGAATAGCGGCCGCTGACCAGGCGCACTTCGGTGTTCTTCGGGTTGGCCGCGCCGCCGACGAAGCCATTGACGGTCTGGTCGGTGCTTTCGCGGCGTACGCCCACATTGCCGCGGAACGGCAGCGAGAAGACCTCGCCCTTCAGATTGGCCATCGCGTAGAGCGAGGTCAGATCACGATCGACATTGTAGCTGCCCAGCGGGTCGAAGGCCTCGTAGACCTTGAAGCCTTCCTGGGCCAGGGCGTCGCGATAGGCCTGGATGCTGGGCGAGATCCAGCTGCCCGGCAGACTCATGCCGCCATCCAGGAAGTCGGAAACGGCAAGGCCGGTCTTGGCCAGGCTGGGGGCGAAGGCGACCGGGACGCTCTGGTCCTGGCGGTCGAAGCGGTTGACGTGGCGCTTGAGCACCTCGTGGCGGGTCTTGGCCCCGACCACGATCGACTCCAGGGCGCCGTAGTCGATGTAGCGCTTCACATCGAACTGGGCGGCCTCTTCATACGAGTCGACCGTCCGGTAGGCGCCGGTCGGATAGGTGTTCCGGAACAGGTTGGCCGGCGCGTACTGGGCGGCGTCGGTCAGCGCGTTCGAGGGGGTGAAGACGATGTTCTTGGGATCGCTGATGTCCAGCGTCGCGCTGGGCACGACCACGCCCAGGATCGCGGCCTCCTCGTTGAAGATCGCGTGGCCCCGCGAATAGTGGGCCGTCCCCTTGAGGTCCCACCGGTCCCAACCGGTCCAGTGGACGTCCGTCGTGAAGGCGCCGGTCGACTGCGGGCGGCTCTCGAACTGGTGGTTGTTCTCGAGGCGGAAGTTGTTGATCTGCGTCTTGGTGGCGGTGTTGTTGGCGCTCGCCAGGGTCACGACATTGGCGGCCGAGGGGCTGGTGAACAGGAACACCTGCTGGTGCAGGTCCTGGGTGGTCTTGTCCTTGGCGTAGGTGGCGATCACGTCGACCTGCAGGCCGTCGATCGGCTTGTACTGGACCGCGCCGTTGATCATGCTGCGCTTGGTCTCGCGCTCGATGCGGCGAAAGCGCAGGCGGGCCGGGGTGTAGACGCCGCTGTTGACGGTCCAGCGGTCCATCCAGACGTAGTCGCCGCGATCCTTCAGCTCCTGATAGCCGCCGCCCAGGAAGACGGCGAGCTTGTCGTCGAAGAAGTGGTCGACATAGGTCGCGCTGAGCTTGCCGGTCGGATCGCCCTTGGCCTGCTTCTGCTTCTGCAGCTTGCCGGCGAGAATGAACTGGCGGCCCTTCACGTCGAACGGATGGACGGTGTCGATATTGACCGTGCCGGCCAGGCCGCCGGCGTCCATGTCGGCGGTCGGCGACTTGATCACCTGGATGGCCGAGGCCAGCTCGGTCTGGATCACGTCGTAGCGGAAGCCGTCGGTGAAGTTGGCGCTCTTGAAGGTCTGGCCGTTGACCGTGGTCATCGCATATTGCGGGCCCAGGCCGCGGATGCTGATCGTCGAGCCGCGCCCGTTGATATTGGAGATCTGGACGCCAGGGATGCGCTGGATGGCCTCGGCGATGTTCTCGGACGGGAACTTGCCGATGTCCTCGGCCGAGATGCCGTCCGACACCCGGATGTCCTCGCGCTTGGCGTTCAGGGCGGTGGCCAGGCTCTTGCGGAAGGCGGTGACCACCACTTCATCGACGTCGCCCGCGGGCTCGGCCGGGGCCGGGGCTGGCGCGGTCTGGGCCGAAGCGACGCCGGTCAGGCAGGCGCCCGCCAGCAGGGCCAGAAGGAATGCCTTCCGGCGGTCGACGCCGACCGTCGTACGCGAGTGACGCATCATGATGGTATCCCCTCAAGTCGATGAACCCGGCCGCCGCGCCATTCGGCGTCGGACGTCCGGTACAAACAAAAAAGAGCGGACCATTTAGAGACCTATTTGGCGCCGCTTCGGGGGCCAAACTAGGTCGGAGCGGGCGGTGGCCAAAGGGAACAACCCGTTATTCTGGATGATCTTTTTGCTACGGCCGCGCATTAGGCGCCTGAGGCAGAGGTCATAGCGCGCGGGAAAAGGCCGCCTTCACGGGCTTAATGATCATATTCATAGGCTTAATGGTAATCGAGAGCCGGCCATTCACCTGCTTCGACAATACCAATTTAATGCCTTTTTTGCGACCAGCCGGCGCTCGCCGGCCCCAGCGGCCTGGCAAGCTTCCCCGCCACGGAAAGGGCGCGGGACAAAGGCGTGGAAGGCGGCGCGGCCAAGCGTCGGCTCGAACGCCCCACACCAAGCGTCTTCATGGCGTCACCGTGATGGAGATGACGGCCGARGCGTCGCGCCCCTCGAAATCGCTGATGATGTAAGGGATCTGGTCGGAGCCCACATAACCCGCCTCCGGCCAATAGGTGACCTGGTTGCCTGACCGCGAGATCACGCCGTGGCTGGCGGTCATCGTGCCGATGATGATGAACCCGCCATCGTCACTGTCGTTGGCCGTCGGGCTGAAGGTCACGTTGCCGTTCTTGGCGACCGTGACACTGTCGTTCACCGCCGTCGGCGGCAGGTTCGGCCCCTTGAGCACGTTGACCGACATGGTTCCGGTCGCCGTGCCGCCGCGACCATCGCTGACCGTGTAGGTGAAGCTGTCCGCGCCAAAGTAGTAGCCGCTCGACAGATAGGTGATCTGGTTGGGGCCGGTCTTGGTCGCCGTTCCGTGCGCCGGCGTCGAGACGCTGGTGATGGTGACCGGGTCACCATCCGGATCGCTGGCGTTCGGCCCCACCGTTCCGGGATACTGCCGGTTGGTCACGATCGAGCCATCCGGCGCGACCGGATTGTTGTTCGGCGGCGGCGCGATGGTGATCCGGATGGTGGCCGACGCGCTTTGGCCATGCGTGTCGCTGATGGTGTAGGCGATCTGAGCTTGCCCGTAGTAGCCGGCGTCGGGCCAGAAACTGATCTCGTTGCCGCTCTTCCAGATCGTGCCGTGCGTGGCGACAGGCGTGCCGATAACCAGGAAGTTGCCGTCGGCGCTGTCATTGACCAACGGGTTGAGGGTGAAGGTCCCGTTGGCTTGCATCGACACATAGTCGTCAACCGCCTTGGGCGGCAGATAGGCCCCCATGTTGACGGTCACGTTCACCGTGCCGGTCGTGGTCGCGCCTTTGGCGTCGGCCACCGTGTAGGTGAAGCTGTCCGCGCCGTAATAGTAGCCGCTCGAGGTGTAGGTGATCTGGTTGCCGGTCTTGGTCGCCACCCCATGCGCGGGTGTCGAAACCGCAGTGATGGAAACGGCGTCACCGTCTGGATCGCTGATGCTGGGCGTGAAGTTGACCGCCGCCAGACGCGTCGTCGTCACCGCGCCGTTCGGCGCGACCGGCGGCGTATTAGGCTTGGGCCCGACGGTGACCGTCACGCTGGATGAAGCCGAGCCGCCCTGCCCGTCCGAGACGACGTAGGTGAAGCTGTCCGAGCCCGAATAGCCGCTCGCCGGCGTATAGGTGACCTTGCCATTGGCGATGACCACCAGGCCATGGTTCGGCTGAGCGACCGACGCGATCGTCAAGCCATCGCCATCCGGATCGCTGTCATTGGCCAGGACGTCGATCACCGTAGCCTCGCCGTAGGTCGCGGCCGCGACGTCGGCGACCGCGACAGGCGTTCGATTGGGAGAAAACTGAACGGTGAGGGTCACGGTGGCCAACGCGGTCGCACCCTTACCGTCGGAGACGGTGTACCCGAAACTGTCGGCGCCGCTGTAGCCGGCCGCGGCGGTATAGGTGATCTTGCCGCCGGCCATGACGGCCGAGCCGTGGGCCGGAGAGGTCACCGCGGTGATGGTCAGCGGATCATTGTCCGGGTCGGTGTCGTTGGCCAGGACGTCGATCGTGGTGGCGGTGCTGGACCACGTCGACACTGGCCCGTCATTGGCCGCCGAAGGACTGCGGTTGGGCGCGACGATATCGATCGTCACGAACGCGCCGCCGCTGATGCCGTGATTATCCTCGACGACGTAGTAGAAGCGCTCCTGCCCCACATAGCCGAGGTTTGGCCGGTAACGGATGGTCGACCCGTTGAGGATGGCGGCCTGGCCGTGGGACGGTCCCACGGTGCGCGTGATCGTCATTGGATCGCCATCGGGCTCGCTGTCATTGGCCAGGAGATCGGTGAGCAGGATCTCACCGTCCTTGACCACGCTGTAGGGCCCGTCATTGACCGCCTGTGGGGCATGGGCTGGATCACCGCCGACGCGGACATAGGCCGTGGCCGTCGCGTTTCCACCGCGGCCATCGCTGATCGTATAGCTGAAGCTGTCCGGACCCGAATAGCCGCTGGTGGGCGAATAGCGCAGATGCTCGGGATAGGTGCTGACGCGCGTCAGCGACCCGTGGGCCGGTGGGGCGAAGGACGAAATCGTGATCGTGTCGCCCTCCGGATCACCGTCGTTGGACAGCACCATCATCATGACCGTGGTGTTGAACGGCACGGACGCCGGGTCAGCGGCGCTGAAGTCGTTCTGGGCGACCGGCGCGTTGTTGGTCGAGGCGGGCGGGCCAGCATTCACCGTGATGAAGACATTGCCCCCGCCATTGGCCCCTTGGGTGTCACGCGCCGTATAGGTGAAGCTGTCGGCGCCGACATAGTCTTGATGAGGCGTATAGACCAGGAGCGTGTCGCTGGCCTTGGTCAGCGCGCCATGGGCCGGCTGGGTGTACGCGCCGATCACCAGAGGGTCGCCATCGGCGTCATGGTCGTTGACCAGCGGCCAGACGTTGACGCCGGTATTTTGGCTGGTCGCGACCGAGTCCTGGGTCGTCTCGGGATAGTTGTTGCCGATCCGCACCCAGACTCGCCCGGTGGCGCTGCCGCCCCGGCCGTCGGAGACGGTGTAGGGAAAATCCTCGACGCCGTTGAAGCCGTCGGCGGCGGGGAAGTAGCGGATGGTCCCTTGGCTCGTGTCGAGATAGCCATGCTGAACAGGGCCGGCCGAAGCGATCGAGAGCGTGTCGCCGTCCGGATCGCTGTCGTTGTCGAGCACCCGGATGATCGGTGTGCTCCAGCCCGCGGCATAGGGGATGGCGATGCGAGCATTCGGCCCGCCGTCATCGGTCGCGATCGGGGGGCGGTTGCTCCCGCTTGTTGGGGGGGCGTTGTACTGGAGCGCTACCGTACCCGTGGCGAAGCCGCCACGACCATCGGCGACCGTGTAGCTGAAGCCGTCCGTGCCGACAAAACCCGCGATCGGGACATGGCTGACACCCGCCGCCGTGAAGCTGGTCGCGCCATGCTGGGCGGCAGATACAGCGGTCACGGTCGGCGTGTCGCCGTCCGGATCGCTGGCGAGGACGGCCACATTGATCGAGAAGGGTTCGTCCTTGTTGAGCTTCACCCGCGAAATATCGCTGGCGACAGGCGAACGGTTCGTCGGCTTGACGGCGCTATAGAGCCGGAAATCACCAACCCCAAGAGCGGCTCCCGCCTTGCGAAGCCGGACATAACGCGCCTGCACGCCGCCCAGGGTCAGAGTGCTATAGACGCCCGGGCTGGCGCCGCCGATAGTCGGACCGGGGGTCCAGACCGATCCATCCAGCGAGTACTCAAGCAGCGCGCTGTTCAGCGCCTGTACGCCGCCGCCGGTCAGCGAACGATCGGGCGGGGCGATGTCGACGTGATTGATCAGCTTCTCGGCGCCGAGGTCGGCGGTGATCCAATTGGCGCCTTGGGCCTGGGTGATATGGGCCGAATTCACGCCCTGGAAGCTCAGGTCCCTCATCGACGCCGGCGCGCCCAGGCCGGAGAAGCCGCCGCCATTGCTCGACGCCGAGAAGGCGACCGGCTCGAGCTCGATACCCGGCGCGCCGTTGCTCAGTTCAAGCCGATTGCCGGCGGCGTCATACTTGTAGACGACCTGTCTACCATCGCCTTCCTTGGCCCGGGTCACACGGCCGAGCGCGTCGTAGCTATAGGTTGTGGTTTGAGAGAAAGCCGAGGCGGACGCGCAAGTCAGCATCAGGACGGCCGCGGCCCGTCCACAAAACCTCAGCATGAGTCCCCCACATACCCAGCAACCCTGGAGCGCACAATCTGTGATGGCGGCAAGCTTGGCAATAGAGCCAAGGCGAAATTGCTTCACGGCCCTCACCGCGATCAGCGTGGCCAGGCGCCCACGCCGATCGCGTCGTTTCAGGGATAGAGGGTCAAGTTGACAATGGTCGAGGACTGCAGGCCAAAGCCATCGGTGATCGTGTACTCGAAGTTGTCGTTCGCGAAGGATGGGTGCGGTGTGAAGATCACCTTGCCATCCTGAACGACGACGCTGCCGTGGAGCGGCTGCCTGACCGACTCGATCGAGACCTTGTCACCATTGCCGTCGGAGTCGTTGATCAGGACGTCGATCGTGATCGGACCGATGCTGCGTCGTGATGTCACCCAATCCTGATTGGCCTTGGGAGGCTCATTCGGACCGATGTTGACGTAGACAGCGGCCTCGGCCACCCCGCCCTTTCCGTCCGAGACCGTATAGGTGAACCAGTCCGTACCGAAGAATCCAGCAGGCGGGGTGAAGGTCACGGTGTTGTTCGGTCCGAGCGCCAGGGTCCCGTTGCGCGCGCCCTGGGCCGATATCACCGTCAAGGGGTCACCGTTCGGATCGCTGTCATTGTCGAGGAGCTTGGTCAGAACATTGGTTCGACCACCGGTCGCGCTCGCTTGGTCGGCGCCAGTTTTTGGCGAACGGTTCGCGCCCGCGCCAACCGTAACAAAGGCGGTCGCGTAGGACGCGCCACCCGATCCATAGACCGAATAGACAAAGCTATCCTCGCCGACGAACCCAGGATCTGGACAGTATCGAACACCACCACCTTGATTCACAGAAACAGACCCATGCGTCGGCTTGATATAGAAATAGCTGTATTCGGTCTCTGACGAGACAAAGATGAAGTCGTTGCTTGCAAGGGAATATGAAACGCAAGCGCCTACACTTGTCTGAAACCTATCATCGACGGCGAGAGGCCACATGTAAGGCGATATCTCGGGATCGAACCGCACCTTGATGAAACTCGTGGCGGAACCGCCGTTACCGTCATTGACCGTATAGTTGAACGTGTCTTCGCCATTCGAATTGTAGCCGTTCGGCGTATAGATGATGAAAGATCCGCTGGCCTCCACGCGTCCCCGCGTTGCCCCCCAAACCCTCTCAACGGTGAGCGGGTCATTGTTTGGGTCGGTAACATAGTTGGGGATATAGAGCGCTGTGCGTCCCGTGCCGGGGATATAGTCGTCGCCACCGCGCGCGACCGGCGGATAGTTGACCGCGCTGACCGTGATCGAGACCAAGGCCGTGGCCTGACCGCCACGGCCATCGTCGACCGTGTAGCTGAAGCTGTCTGGTCCGCGGTAAGCGTTGGTCGGATAGTAGGTCATGGTATTGCCCGATCGCACGACCAAGCCATGCGCGGGATTGGTCACCGACACCACGCTGAGCGCGTCGGCTTCGGGATCGGTGTCATTGGCCAGGACATTGATCGCGACCTGCACATTCTCCTTCGTCGTGACCACGTCGTTTGCCGGCCTGGGAGCCGTATTGGGCTGAATACTCAACTCCACCGTGGCCCAGACTTCGGCGCCGCGATCGTCCGTGACCGAATACCGGAAGCTGTCGGGACCGGAATAGTCGGTATTCGGGGTGTAGGCGTAGCCGCCTGGCGCGTTCTCGACCCTGCCATGTTGCGGCGGCCGCATGTCCCTCACGCGAAGCGCGTCACCGTCCGGATCGCGATCATTGGCCAAGACCGGCAGCGGCGATTGCTTGTTCGACTTGATCAGGAACAGGTCGTCGCTCGCGACGGGCCAATGATTGTTCGTCAAGGCCAGTTCCACATAGGTCGAGGCCGTTCCACCCTGGTCGTCGGCGATCGTGTAGGTAAACCTCACGACCCCTGGCGTTGACGGATCGGGCGTGAAGTCGATAGCCATGCCGCTCCCGATGACATTAACCTTCCCGTCCACGAATGACGTGCCCTCGAGATTGGTCAAAGGCGTCACGGCGATGATCCGCAAGGGGTCGCCATCTTCATCCGTGTCGTTGTCCAGGACCGGCAGGATGGTGAACGTGTCGCGCGGCACGGAGTAGCCCTCGACGCGGGCGGTCGGCCAGCGGTTCTGTACGCGGACCGTGACGCTCACCGTCCCCGAGACACTGAAGCCACGACCGTCGGCGATCGTGTAGCCGAAGCTGTCGGGGCCGGAGTAACCGCTCGTCGGCGTGTAGGTGATCTTGCCGTCGGCGATCGCGGCCGTCCCGTGCCCCGGGACGGTGACGGCGGTAATCGTCAGCGGATCGCCGTCGGGGTCGTTGTCATTGGCCCGGACATCGATGGTCTTGGCGGTGTTGAACGAGACGGTCACCACGTCGCTGGTCGCCGTCGGCGCGCGGTTGGCCGCCTTGACCGTGATCGCCACCGTGGCGCTGGCCGTCCCGCCCTTACCGTCGGAGATCGCGTAGCTGAAGGTGTCCGGGCCGGCGTAACCGGTCGTCGGGGCATAGGTGATCTGCCCCGAAGCGACGACCGCGCTCCCGTGCGTCGGCGTGGTCACCGTGCTGATCGTCGGGGCGTCGCCGTCCGGATCGCTGTCGTTGGCCAGGACGGCGATGGTCTTGGCGGTCTCGAAGTCGGTCGCGGCGTTGTCGTCGACCGCCACCGGGGCCTGGTTGGGCTTGGGCTCGATGGTGAGGTTGACGGTCGCCGAGGCCATGGCGCCGCGGCCGTCGCTGATCGTGTAGCCGAAGCTGTCGGATCCGCTGTAGCCGGTCGCCGGTGTGTAGGTGATCTGCCCAGAGGCGATAACCGCCGCGCCGTGGGCCGGCGTGGTCACCGCGGTGATGGTCAGGACATCACCGTCCGGATCATTGTCGTTGACCAGGACGGCGATGGTCTTGGCGCTGTTGAAGGCGATCGTGGCCGCCTCGTCCGTCGCCGTCGGCGCGCGGTTGGCCTCTTGGACGGTGATGGACACACTCGCCGAGGCCGAGCCGCCTTTGCCGTCGGAGATCGTGTAGCCGAAGCTATCGGAGCCCAGATAGCCGCTGGTGGGGGTGTAGGTGATCTGACCCGAAGCGATCACGGCGCCGCCGTGGGCCGGCTGGGTCACGGCGCTGATGGTCAGGACGTCGCCGTCGGGATCGCTGTCGTTGGAAAGGACGGCGATGGCTTTGGCGGTGTTCAGCGATGTGGCGGCCGTGTCATTGGCGGCCGTCGGAACCTGGTTGATCTTGGACTTGACGGTGATGGACACCGTGGCGGTGGCCGAGCCGCCCTTGCCGTCCGAGACGGTGTAGGCGAAGGCGTCGGAACCAGAGTAGCCGCTGGCGGGCGTGTAGGTGACCTGTCCGCCGGCGATGACGGCGGTCCCGTGAGCGGGGGCGGTCACCGAGGCGATGGTCAGCGCGTCGCCGTCGGGATCGCTGTCGTTGTCGCGCACCGCCAGATAGGCCGGACTGTTGAAGGCTGTTGCATAGCTGTCGGCCGTGACCGTCGGGCTGGTGTTGGGCGGGGCGAGGACGGTGACGCTCACCACGCCATTGGCGCTGGCGCCATGGCCATCGACGATAGTGTAGCCGAAGCTGTCCGAACCGGCATAGCCGGCCGCCGGCGTATAGGTCACCGCCCCGCCGGAAGCGGTGGCCGTTCCGTGGGCCGGGGTTCCCACGCCGCTCAACGAGACGCTGTCGCCGTCGGCGTCGTAGTCGTTGGCCAGCACGCTGACTGAACGGGTCTGGCCGACAGGGACGGTAAGGCTATCGCCGACCGCCACCGGGGCGCGGTTGGCCTGGGGCAGGATGGTGAGGCTCACCGTGGCGGCGTCCGCCCCGCCCTTCCCGTCCGAAACGCCGTAGTCGAAACTGTCGGAGCCCGTGTAGCCGACGGCCGGAGTGTAGAGGATGGCCGAGCCGCTGACCTGAGCCTGGCCGTGGCGGGGCGGCGATGGCAGGGTCGGATTGAGCGTCAGCGTGTCGCCGTCGGCGTCGAAGTCGTTGCTGAGGACATAGATCGTCCGCGTCGTCCCATAGGCCACGTCGCTGACGGTGTCGGGGGTCGCGTCCGGATTGGCGTTGTTCGATGGCGGCGGCAGGCTGTTCTTGGGTCCGACCGTGACGTCGACCAGGGCCGCAGGACCCAGCCCACCCACGCCCCGCGCCTTGACCGTGAAGTCGGCGTCGCCCGAAAAGTTGGCCGCGGCTCGGTAGGTGACCCTATTGCCATTGAACGAGACGTCGCCCGACGGCGGCGCCTGACCCAGCTCCAGGCTGGAGTACGAACCGTCGACCACCAAGGTGATCGACTTTTCCCCTCCGGCCGGCGCCGTCAGCTTGCCTGGCTGCACCACGGGGGCGGGGGCGGCGTAGTTCCCGACATTGATGGTGATCGCGGTCGGCGGTGACAGCGAGTCGCCACGGCCGTCGATCGATTGGCCGTGACCATCCGTGATGATGTAGAGCGCCTTGACCGTGAAACCGGTCTGACCCGCGGGCGGGGTATAGATCAGGTAGTTGGACAGCAGCTCGTCGTTGGTCGGCCCCGCGCCGGCGCGGCTCAAGGTTCCCTTCACCGGGAAAGCTGGATCGCGATCATCCATATTCGCGCTGATCACGGTGATCGGATCATGGTCCTGATCCTGCGCGCCGACCGTTGGATTGAAACTGAAGGGCTCGCCGGCCCGGATGTTGTAGGTCTGGGCCAGCGCCGTGGGCGTGCGGTTGCCATCCGCCTTGATCGTTACATTGATTGGCGCGCTGACGGTTCCGCCGCGCCCGTCCGAGACGGTGTAGCTGAAACTGTCATCCCCCACATAGCCGGCGGTTGGCGTGTAGGTGATCATACGGCCCGTTAGATAGATTTCCGCCGAGCCATGCGCCGGCTGGACCAGGGCGGTGATGGTCAGGACATCACCGTCGAGATCGTTGTCGTTCTGGCGCGGATCGGCCGTTATCGTCGTGCCAACCGAGGTTTTCCACACGTCCGGCTCGGCGGTTGGACTTGTGTTGCCCGAGCCCACCACATTGACCTTCACCTTGGCGCTGGAAGCCCCGCCACGACCGTCACCGATTGTGTAGGTGAACTCATCCTGGCCGGTGAAATCGCCGCGCGGGGTATAGGTCAGGCTTCCACCGTCGCTCGCCCGGGCGACCGAGCCGCCTTGAATCGAGGAGCCCTGCACGGCGGTGATCGTCAGGATGTCATGATCGACATCGATGTCGTTGCCCCGGGGGTTATAGGTCAGGGCCTGACCCTTGCTGGTGGTGATCACATCATCAAAGGCCACCGGGGCGTTGTTGGCGGTCCCCGAGCGATAGACCCAGATGCTGACCCGGGCCATGGTCGCTTGGCCACGACCATCGCCGACCTGCACGATGAAATTGTCGTAGCCGGCAAACCCCTCAGGGGGGGCGTAGCGGAACCAAAGCCCGCCTAGCGGCGTCACCACCCCGCCCGCCGAGGTCGGCAGAACGGCGATGATGTTTAGCGGGTCATTGTCCGGATCACTGGCCACCATGACAAAGGCGTTGGCGGCGCCAACTTCGGTGGCCGCGCCAAGATCATTCACGATAGGCGGCCGGTTGGGCGCGTCCTTGACGGTGACGGTGACCTGGCCAACGGCGGTAGCGCCCTGGGTGTCGATCACGGCGTAGGAGAAGCGGTCGATCCCGTCGTAGGCCGCGTCGGGCTTGTAGGTGATGGCGGTGGCGGTGAAGGTCACTTGACCGTGAGCCGCGCCCGATCCGGCCGCGCTGATGCTGAGCGCGTCACCGTCGAGATCCCTGTCGTTGAAGCGCGGATCGAAGACCAAGGTTTGCCCTTTCAGGACCTCGACCTGGTCTTCCACCGTCACCGGCGAGCGGTTGGAGCGAAGGCCGCCGCTGTAGAGGCGGAAATCCCCGACCCCGACGAGGCCATTGGTCCGACGCAGGCGCACATAACGCGCCTTGCCGCCGCCCAGGCTGATGGTCTTGTAGACGCCGGGCGTCACCGTCCCCACGCTCGCCGCCAAGGCCCAGACGGCCGCGTCGTCGGAGATCTCGACCACGGCGCCGGTCAGCGCCGCCGCCCCTTGGGCCGTGACCGCCCCATCCGGTCCGGCCACACCCACCCGGTTGATCGACTGGCTGGCCCCCAGGTCGGCCATGATCCAAGCCGAGCTCTCGCTCGTCGTCACATGGCTGGTGGCCTTGGTGGCGAAACCCTGGTCACGCATGCCGTTGGTCGCGGTCAGGCCGGTGAAACCACCGGCGTTGGACGAGGCGGTGAAGGCCTTGACGGTCAGCTCGACACTGGGGACCCCGTCGCTTAGCGACAGGCGGTTGCCTGCAGCGTCATAGGCGTAGTTGACCGATCGGCCGTCGCCCTCGACAGCCTGAACCACCCGGCCCAGGGCGTCATAGCGGTAGGTGGTGGTCTGGGAAGAGGCCGAGGCCGCCGCGCAGGTCAGCACGAGGGCGACCAGCGTCCGCCCACAAAACCTCAACATGAGCCCCACACCCCTAAGCAACCCTAGGGAGCACAATCCAAGATCGCAGCAAGCTTGACAATAGGCCGCCGGGGGCTTTGACGCCAATCGTTCGGCGCTAACCCGTCTTCGCACCCGGCCCAGACGGCCTGAAACGACTAAGTATTAGCTAAATTTAACTGACCAACCCTATCCGTCAAATAGACATAGAAATTAGGCCAACATACCTCACAACGTTTGCCGCCTAAATAAAAATTCAGCCCAACACCCCCAAGTTAACAGTAATGCTATATTTGTCGCCCAGCTCCTCACGAAGCGCCTCCACCAAAGCGTACCCTTCTCTTCGAAAATTTTCTTTTTCCACTTGCGTCGAAAATCCGGATGATCCTGGGTCATCACGATTAAGCGTAGCGTCAAAGCGGTCAGCCCAAGTTTCAAGGCGTGACCTCAGAGCGTTGGACAACGGCAGGGTGTTGGGATCGATATTTCCGACACTACCAGGGGAAGCCTCCCAAAGCGGGAAGCAATCATAATCGGGCATCAACTTAATGCCTCTCATCGCACCCTCCCTGCAGGATTTGCCCCGACAATATATCCGTTACTACCGACGGACACTGCGATGCGTTGAACGTACTGACCTAGCGCTATCTCGTAAATACCACGACCCAGGCCTCGCCCTTGATATCCGACAAGCTTTCCCTCTGTGACAGCTCTCATTACCACGCCAGGAATATCTCGTTCCAGAACACCGATGCTTGCAAAATCTGCCCCATGCTCCGCGACTATATGAGCCAAACCGGCACGAGCGCTGCCTGTTTCAAGAAATACGACCTGTCCCGCCGAACTTCTCCCGGTGGCGACAAGCGCTTCTGGACTAAATTTAACGCCGTTCGCGATGAGCTCGTCGATATGAGTTCCGCTCACGAGGCCCGTGGCAGTATTCGCCCCTCTCGCAAGCAGCAAGGGCCAACTGACCTCTGCAGTAGCCATTGAAAATAAGGTCAGACCGTCAGCTGTTTGTGTTCTGCCTTCAACTTGATCCCGCACTGCTTGAGCAGCATTCCTCTCGCCGACTCCCTGCCAATAGGCGCCCCAAGCGCTTTGCCTCGACGTCCGATTTGGCGGCACCATTTCAGGTCCCGGTGCATCTTTCGGCCGCTCAGTCCCTGTCGGATCGCCGTTATTCAGCGGATCGCCGCCGACATAGGCGTAGAGGTTGAGGCCGTCCCCGTAGCCAATGGGGTCCGTCTGCAGGAACCGCCCGGTACGGGCGTCGTAGACGCGGGCCTTGTAGTAGTAGAGCTCGGCCTCCGGCAGGGCGATCTGGCCGGTGTAGCGGAAGCGGCTCCCCGCCCACGACTGGGCCTCGCCGTAGGGTCCGTAGGCATAGGTCACCGCGCTGGCGTCGCTCAGCGAATAGGCTGCCACGGAGCCCTGACGGTCGGTGTGCAGGAAGCGGCGGTCGGCGCCGTTGGCCCCCTCGAACCAGACCAGCGGATTGTCGACCCCGACGCCGTGCACGTAGCGCCGCAAGCGATTGCCCAGGCCGTCGTACTCGCCGATCAGCTGGTCGCCGTCATAGAGGAAGCGCGTCACGGCGGTTCCCGCCGTGGTCTTCAAGAGCCGCCCCATCGGGTCGTAGGCCAGGGTCAGGGCCATGGCGGGGGCCGCCTGCCCCGTGGCCTTGCTCACCCCGATCAGCCGGTTCTCGGCGTCGTAGGTGAACCTGCGCGTGGCGTTGGTGGCCGCATCGACATCGACCTTCAGATTGCCGTTGCAATCGTAGCCCGCGTCGGTCACGGAGCACTGAGCGTTGGCCAGCGCCGCGATAGCCGTATCCTGGTTGAGACCGTTGTAGGTGAATGAGGTCGTTCCGGAAGGCTGCCCCGTCCAGATCAGGTTCGGATTGGTCTGGGTCTGGCTGACGATCTGGCCGGCCGAATTGTAGCCGAAGTCCTGCCAGATCTTCTGGGTCCCGCCGGTGAAACCGTCGTGATGGATCTTGTCCAGCAGACCCGTCGCGTCGGAAAATCCGAAGCTGGTCGCGACGTTGTTGCCGGCCACGACGCTGCTCGCTCGCCCAATCGCATCGTGGGCGAAGGTCTCCAGAACCTCGCCATTGTTGTCGGTGATGGTCTTTAGCCCGCCAGCGTTGTTGTAGGTGTATTTCGCGTAGATCAACCCCGCCTGGACGATCGGATCCTGACCGGCCGGGTCCGGATCCGCGCCCCAGATCACGTGCGTGCGGTTGCCGGCCGGGTCGTAGCGCGAGCTCACTTCCAGCGTGCTCGAGCCCGCCGTCGTCTTCTCGCTGATCCGCCGCCCGACCTTGTCGTAGGTCGACTCCACGCTGGAGCCCGGCCAGCTCACCAAGGTGACCTGGCTTGCCAGGTTGTATGCGGTGGTGACGTCGCCAGCGGTTCCGGGTCCGTTTTTCAGGACCTGCCGGTTGAGCGCGTCGTATCCGAACACGAAGGCCTGCTGGTCGCGTTTGGTCAGTCCGGTGCGGTTGCCGTTCTTGTCGTACCCGTAGATTTCCTTGTCGGCGTTGCTGACGGTCGTCGAGCTCAGCGTTCGCGACGGGAACCACAGCTCTATCAGGCGATCGAAGCCGTCATAGGCATAGGTCGAGATGTTGCGGTTCGCGTCCCGCCGAGAAGAGACCTCGCCATTGTCGCCATAGCTCGTCACTTCCTCGACCGGTTGGAGGAGCCCCCCTTGATAGGCGTGCTCGACATTGGTCAGTCGGCCGGCCGCGTCGTAGGTGTTCTTGGTGATCCGGTCGGGACCGCCCGCGGCGGTCAGCGCTCGCGTCTGGCTGCAGGCGCCGACGGTGAAGTCCGTCGTAGCCGCATCGGGCGCCATGCGCACCGCGACGCATTCCAGCCGATTGCTCCTATCGAACGAATACTGGGTCTGTCCGACCGTCGTCTTCTCGCTGATCCGGTTGCCGACCCCATCGTACTCGTAGGTGACGCTCAGCGCCGCGTCATAGGCGACCAGCGGCTTGGTCGTACTCAGCAGATCGGTGGCGTCGGTCGCGCCCACCAGGGTCTTCTTCAGCCGGCCGTTAGCGTCGTACTCGTATTCCTCGACGCGCCGCGGCAGACCGGTCCCGACGCCATCCGGGTCCGGTCCGATCATCATCGTCACCCGACGCATGTCGTCGTAACGGTAGTAGCTCGTCAGATCGGTCGGCGTGGCGGTGTCGGCCCGGGCGCCGCCCGCGGCTCCCAAGGCGCAGGCCAGCATCACGCCCGCCACGTACCGGTAGGCGTCAAGCCTTGGCTTGCTGACGCAAGACGCGGAGGTCGGACGATCGGGGCTTTCTGGCGACAAGAAAGCCAGGGGCTGGAAGCGCTTCATTGACAGGCTCCCGCACGCGGATCGGTGGCCGTGATCAAATTCCCCCGCGCGTCATACGAAAAGCAGGTCGTGATTGCCTTGCCGTCCGGATCGACGACGATCGAGCTGAGCACGTATTTGTTGAGTGGATTGTAGTCGTAGACGGTCTCAGTCGAGGTATTGCTCGTCACGCGCTGTATCTTTTTCCAAAGGAACTTGACGCCGCCGTCGATCGGATAGGTCCTGTATCTGAGCTCGGTCATGGCTTGACCTCCGACGACTATCGGCCCCTCGACTGACTTGAGCCATCCGTCGTCGTCCCACTCATAGGTGGTGGTGTTTCCGAGGGGATCGGTTTCAGTCTTGATCTTGTTGCACTTGGCCAGGTTGGCGCACGACCAGACAGTGTCGCCGTCGACATAGGTCTTGCGCGAAACGATATCGTCGACGTGGCCGCACGGTTTGCCGGGTCTTTCCTTCGGGATGTCGCAGATGCTCAGAACATTGCCGCGCAGGTCATAGGTGAGTTCCTGGGCGTTGCCCTCGGGCTTTTTGGTGCGCACGAGGCGTCCCATCGCGTCGTAGGTGTTGATCACCTCGTGGCCGAGACCGTCGCGCATCAGGATCGGATTGTTGCGCTCGTCGAAGATCGCCCCGGAGCTTTCCAGAAGATCCTGGCGCGGCGAGATGACCGCACTCGACTTCCAATGTTCATTGCCCGCCAGAGCGCCCACGAAATAGCGCGTGGTCAGCGCGTTGCCGTCAGTGATGGACTTGGCGCGCAACACCTCGTCATAGGCGATCGTCTGGGCMTCGCCTTTGGGCGACTGAATCTGCCAGAGGCGATAGGGCAGTCGCGGGATCGTCTGCGCGTTGGAAGCAGGCGCGGCCACGCTGGTGTAGAGGTACTTCGTGATCTGCTTGTCGGCGCCGGTGACGTTGAGCTTGCCGCAGACAAAGCTGCGCTCGCTGGGGCACCCCTCGACGTCATAGCTTGCGGTGCGCAGGGTGTCGTCGCTGACGCTCTTGATGCGCCACATGCGCCATTGCACCAACCCGTTGTTCAGATTGACCGGGGTCGTCGAGAAACTGATCTTGCGGTTCAAGCTGTTGGTCACGGAATCGAKGATCCAGGCCTTGAACTTGGCCCCGAGCTTATTGCTGTAAGATTCTTCGTGGTATGCGAACGTCAGCTTCATCTTGCCCGGGAAAGTCCACTCCATGGGCCTGAAGATCCGGGCCGATACATACGTGCCCGCGATTTCGGAGCTCTGCTGAGGCTCGAACGTCATGACGCTGCCGTCAGCGAATGTCCGGGTCAGCCGGACAGCGGCGTAATTGTAGGCGACATTCACCTTCCCGTTCACACTCTCGACGACCGGCGACGTGCGGGTTCCGCTCACGGTCACCTTGGACTGCGCCCCTAGGGGCGCGGCGTAGCCGCCCGATGGCAGGCGTAGGAAAACCGTTTCGGAGGTCGGGTCGGACATGACCACGGCGTTGTTGTTGATCTGTTCGCTGATCCAGTTGATGGCGAACAGGGAGGTCAAACGGCGCTCGAACGGGTCGGCGGATCTCGCCGTGAACAGGGTGTAGAGACCCGCAACCGCAGCCGACGAACCCAGCGCGCCCTGATTGCCCAAGGCGCCATCCAGATTGGTCCCGAGCCGGGCCGCATAAGAGTAGTTGTGCCTCCAGGCGCCAGGCATGTGAGACGTCGACAGATCATCGGGCCCCTCGTAGGTCCACCAACCATCGCTGGCGGCTTCGTGCGCGCCATTCGTGGACGAATAGTAACGCTGGAATGGCAAGCTGTTGGGGAACTCGCCCGATCCGGTCACCAGATCGGTCGCCGAGATGCTGATCGCGCCCGTCGCCAAGTCCGCGCTCGCCGCCAGCTTCTGATCGGCGTTGCCTCGCGCATCCTTGACCGAACGCATGACGGCCTCGACCGGGCTGCCGGACGAGGTCGGCGAGCCGCCCTTCAGGTCCATGCGCATCAGCGACGCCTGGGCGCCGTCATCGCCGTTGGTCGCGCCGCTGGCGCCGCGATACGAATAGGAACCGCCGAAGGTCAGACCCAGCGACCAGCCGTCGGCGCTGAACACCGTTCCCGCCGCGTCCTTTTCCGGCAGAATAAAGCCATAGCCTTCGCCCGCCCTGGCCTGGAGCTTGCTCTTGGTGGCGCTGGCGTAGCCCGAGAGCGCCGACAGCAACGTCGTGTTCACCCCGCCCGGCGCGACATCGATCAGTTTCTGACCGTTGCGGTTGGCCAGGACGATCAGGTTGGTCGGCGACCCTTGCTGCCAGTCATCCGCCGCGTACTGCCGCGTTCCGCCTTCGAGCATGGCGGACATCAGCGCTCCGATCTCGAAGCTGGCCGACCGTTCGCCTGGGTCGGCCGTCTGAGAGTTGGCGCTCAGGCTGGAATGCAGACTGCTGACCCAGGCGGTGCTCAAGGTGACGTTCGGGACGACGAGCCGCACGATGAGACCGACCGTATGGTGACGCGTCGTCGTGGTGTCGGTGATCCTGTCGATCAGCAGGTTGGCCTGCGACTGCGACTTGAGGATCGTCGCGCCGACAGTCGGCAGATCATTGCCGCATTTGGCGCTGCAGGCGTCGGTGGTGACCGTCGATGGATCGAACAGGCCGACGCCGCGAATGCGCTCCAGGGCCGCGAAATGGCTTTCGGTGGAACTGGAGGCTTCACCCCAATTGATGACGATCCCATAGACGTCCGGCAGCACCTCCGTCGTGGGGTTGGCCCGATAGGCCTGACCCAGGGTGTTGAAAAAGACGCTGTCGTCGCCATAGGCGCCGTTGTTCGTCGCGTAGGGATGATTGATAGCAAACGTCTGGTCGCAGGCGGAGAACTGGCAGGCGGTCAGCCCCAGGTCCGCATTGTCCACGATGTAGCGTCCCGCATTTGACCAGAAGCGCTGCCCGGCGATCTCGTCGCCGAACAGACGCACGGTCCCATTTCTAGTCGCGAAGGAAACCGACGACCGAAAGCCGTCCGGGATCTGCTCGGACCAGCTGTAGGTCGCGGCATAACCGCTCGGTGATCCTGGGCTCGACGTCACCTCGATCTCGCGCCCTCCAACCAGTTGCTCGATCGTGGCGTTCGGGGCGTTGGCCTGGAGATAGGTCTCCAGATTGCTCGCCGAGTACAGGAGCTTGCTGTTGAGGGCGCCTTCGTTGATGTTCGACAGATAGGGCTTGCCGCCGAAGGAGCCCGACGCAGCCGGTCCCGTTCCGCTCGTCTCACGGATGGCGGCGCCCACGGCGTTCCCGCCGCACTCGGCCCCGCAGCCTATCGCCGCGCCCAGGTTCATGCCTTGGGTGAACCGCAGCGCCTTGAACGCGGGATCGAAGACCTGACTCTCGGCCTCGATCTCGGCCTCGATCCAGATATGGCCGATAGTGACGGTGTCGTTGGCCGACAGGTCGCCTGAGAGCGAGGCGCAGGACGAGACCGTGGTCCCGCCCACCGAAAAGGTGGCGGGAATGGCGCCGTCGGCCAGGAACTGGCAAAGAGCCTTGGCGTTGACCGACACGGTCTGCACGCCCTGGGCGTTCGTCGAGAAGCCGTGGATCATGCCTGTCCAGGCGCCGATCTGCTGGGCGCTGAGTTGCACGGTCCCGACCTTGTATTCAAACGCCACGCCCCCTTGACGCAGGAGCGCGGCCATCAGGTCAGCTTGGTCGAACGGCGTGCCGGACTGGTCGATCAGCGCGCCGCGCGCGCCCTTGCCCAGCCCGAAGCGAAATTCGGTGGCGATGTTGTTGCGTACATAGGCTTGGACATTCCGCGCGTAGGCGGCTTTCGTGGTCTGGGCGACACCGGTCTCGGATATGCGCTCCGATCCCAGGGAGCGCGCCAAGGCCTGGATTTCCGGTAAGGTCGCCATGGCCGCGGGACTGGATGTCCGCGCCAGGCCGCCAGGAGTCGTGCTGTAGTAGCTCCAGGCGCTGGTCGGCGAAATGAGCGGCGCGGTGATCAGCCTGGAGGTCGGAAGCTCGCCATGGGCTTGCTGTACGAAACCCAAGGCCGCCGCAGCAGCGATGGCCAGCGCACCTGAACGCAGTACTTGCAGCATTTGGCTTCCCGACTTGCGCAATCTCGACGCGACCGATCAGCAGCCAGCCATCAGGCCTGACCGTTGTACCGTAGGAATGTCGAAATCCCCCCTGCCGCGCTTCGAGATAAGACTCAGCCTTAGGTGGCGTCAAGGCCAAGCTTGCGTCGACGCCTTCCGCGAGGATGGAAATGGCCGCCGCCAACCCTGGCCAACCGGCCCCGGAACCTCAGGGCGAACACTCAGAGATCGCGACAAGCTTGGTAATGGGCGAGTCGCGACGGTTCCGCAGAAAAACACTGCCCAAGATCGTGATCGGCGCCGTCATCGATCACGACGAAAATCCAGCACGTGCTCGCCGCTGAATTGCCCCCGCGCGGCCGGCATACAGGCGGTCAAGGCGTCGAAAGCCCTCGCCTCGGTCAGCATCTGATCACGGTCCAGCCTCATCCCATCCGTGCGGATCACCTGCGGCGGCGAAGCCAGTCGGCCCATGAGATCAAGCTCAACCACCAGTCGAGCGTGCGCGGCCTGCGGCACGCGCTGGCGACGCCAGCAGGGTTCGATCAYGCTCCAGAGACCGCCTCGCCCCGCCGCCGCGCCTTGCGCGCGCCGCGCGCCGCCGATCTCGCTGCCGTTGGCGTTCTGGGCCCCCTCGCGCGCCTGATCGGCGCGGCCGTCGACCTTGCCCTGCGCGGATCCGCCCTGAGGGCCGGCCGCTTCGTTCAACAGGTCATCCAGCGAAGCGCGCTCCACGCTCGGCGCGGAGGCCTGGGTTTGCGACTCCTGGTACGCCTGGCTTTGGCCGGCGCCGAGGCGCGCCAGGAGTTCAGCGGCCGGATCGACGACCGCCGGCGCGGCCGACACCGCCTCGGCGCGCGAGCCGACCAGCGAGACCTCCATGGCCTCGACATCGCCCATCCCGTCACCGGACAGCAGGTCGCCGCCGTTCGACCCCGATCCGAGGAAGGCCAGAAAAAGCGCTAGATGACCCACGATTGACGCGGCCAGCGCCCAGGACAGCCGCGAGCGTCGCCAATGCCGTTTCTCGGTCTGAGGTCGCAAGGCCGACTCTTCGAAATCCCCGGTTGCGACAGCGCCTATATATGATAGCTCCAACTGGCAAGCTGTGGGGGCGTGCGTTGTCGGGTTCAGGTTGCAGGTGGATGGTCTTGAAGGCCGACGATGGCTCCGCCACGGTCGAAGCCTTGATGGCGGCCGTGGTGCTGGTCGCGGCCCTGGCCTACGCCCAAGGCGCGTATATCAAGGCCAGGCAAGCCGCCAGCGTCGCGCTGGAATTGCGCCTGGGTCGCGAACTGGCGGCCGGCAAGATGGCCGAACCCCTCACGCTGACGGGCCAGCTCGATGGCGACACCTCGGCTTTTCGCTGGCGCCTGCAACTGGCAGAAACCGGTCAGCCGGGCCGCGTGTCGGTCTGCCGTCGCACCGTGAGGGTCGAAAGTCGCAAGGCGCCGACCCGCCATTTCGAGCTTTCCAGCCTCGAGCCCTGCCCGCCCAAGGTCGCGGTATGAGCGACGACGGCTATGTCCTGGCCGATGTCATGGCCGCTCTCGCCGTCATCAGCCTGACGATGGGCGGGACCCTGGCCGGCGCGGCCCTGCTGGCCAAGGTCCAGGCCCGCACCGACCTCGAAACCGCGAAGACCGCGGGCCTCAAGCGCGTCTCGGTGGCGCTCGGCGATCTCTTGGGCCAGGCCGGCCCTTTCAGGTCGCGTGACGCGCATTTCGACGGCGAAGCCCAAGCCTTCGACTTCGCTTGCGGGGCGCGGCGTTGCGGCGCGCGCCTGGTCAAGGACGGCCAAGACCTTTCCCTGGAGGTGACGCGGGCCTCCGGCGAGCAGGAGACGATCGCCTTGCGGGGCGTGGATGACGCCCGCTTTGCCTATGTCGGCGCACTCGGCGCCGGCGACACCTGGCCGCGCTGGAGCGCCAAGCCCGACCGCCTGCGCCAGCTCACGCTCTTGCAAACCCCCGGTGAGGCGCCCTTGGCGCAAGCCGCCCTGCCCATCGATCAGCCCATGGTCTGTGAGTTTGATGTCGTATCCCAGGATTGCCGCTGATGGCTGACGCTGGCGAACTTCCCAATATGGCCCGCGCGAGCCATCCGGAGCCGAAAGTCTTCAGCCGTGTCATCAGCACGCCGCCGGGGCCGCCCTGGCGGCAGACCAAGATGGCCGACCTGGAAGCGCGCCAGAGCGCGCCCTTGCCGCTGGCCGACGTCGCCTATCGACTCAAGCGCCTGGGCTTCTGGGATGGCGGCGCGGCCCGTTTCGCGGCGTTCTACGTGCGCGCGGCCGACTTCACCGAAAGCTTCGTCACCGAATTGCAGGTCGACGGCGACACCGTGACGCTGCGCATGGCCCATCCAGCCGAGGCGCGACGGCGCTCGGCGCAGGTCGCGACGTGGGGGCTGGCGGGGGCGGTGTTTCTGATCCTGGCCGCGGCGGGCCTGGCGACAGCTGGAGCGCAGCGCGAGCGCCTGACGCAAACATTGGACGCCGCCGAGCAGCAGGCCAGTTCGCGCCTCCGCCAAGCTCAAGCCATTCATCGCCGCACCCGCGAGGCCACGCTGCTAGAGGCCGCCGCGCGTCAGGACGTCGGCGTCGACACCGTGATGGCCGACCTCAACTGGGCGGCGGCCAATCGCGCGCCCGACGCCCGCATTCAGGCCTTCCACTGGCAGGGCGGAGCCTTGGCGCTGGAGGCCCTTGGACCCAATCCGCCGATCGAAGCCTTCGAACGCCCGCTGCTGCGATCGGCCAAGCCGATCCGGTCGGGGGTCTGGGCCTGGGCGGCCGCCAAGCCGGCGCCGATCCGGCCTGCGGTGTCGGCCCCCGTCTCGAGTGATCTGCGATGAAAGGCCGTGCGCCCTCACTACAAACCCTCAGCCTGGCCATCTTCCTGGGCTTGGTCGCCGGCGCGATCGCCTATGTCGGCTTGGCCGCCTATGGCCAACCGGAAAATTTCTCGAACCGCGTCGCCAATCTTCAGGATCGCGTCGACCAGATCGAACGCCTGTCGCGAGTTCCGGCCTCGGCCCGCAACTACCAGCCTGGCGCGCTATGTCCCTCGGCCACGCCCGAGCCCCTGAACGCCCTGGCCAGCGAATTGCAAAATCGCGCCAGCGGGCTTGGCCTGACGATCGTGTCGCTGGCGGTGACACCGCCCGGCCACCGCCAGGGTAGCGTGGATCGAGTTGGATTGCAGTTCGAGGTGTCGGGTCCCTATTCAGCCGCGACCGCCTTTCTGAGCGCGCTCTCGGTCCAGACACCCAGAATTTTCGTCGATCGCCTCGACCTGACCGACCGCACCGCCAAGGTCAGCCTCCGCTTCACAGGACATTTCTATTGCTCGACCGCAACCTAGTTCTCTGCGGATTGCCTGTGGGCCTGGCGCTGGGCGTGGCGGTCTGGATTTCCGGCGGCCGCGGCGGCGCCCAGGCCGACGCGTTGCAGGAGTCCGTCGAAAAGCTGCAGACCATGCGACCGGCCGCCAAGCGCGGCGCGAGCGCCTCGCCCCTGCCCGCGCCCCTGGCGTCGCCGCTGTTCCTGCAACCCGAGCCCGGCGCCGTCACGGCCGAGATCAATGTAGTCCTGCAGGGTCTGGCCCGCACCGGCCGTCGACAGGCGGCGCTGATGGCGATCGGCGGCCGCCCGGCCGACTGGTTGAATGTCGGCGAGACGCGCGACGGCGTCACCCTGGACGGCGTGCGCGCCAGCGGCGTGACGATTTCCACCGCCAGCGGGGCGCGTGAACTGGGCTTTGGGCCGGCGTCATCGACGCCCATGCCGGTCTCC
Organism: Caulobacter sp. P4_E5; assembly: GCF_056401555.1. Taxonomy (NCBI): domain Bacteria; kingdom Pseudomonadati; phylum Pseudomonadota; class Alphaproteobacteria; order Caulobacterales; family Caulobacteraceae; genus Caulobacter; species Caulobacter sp. P4_E5. Next base: position 13,545 of record NZ_JBFUJD010000028.1, on the reverse strand, counting down.
GACCCCGGCCCGCCTCCGGGCATGCGAGGCCCGCCTCCGCCCGCCAGCGCCCCGGGCGCGCCGTGATCTTTCAAAGGCTTTCCGTGTCCCACCGTTCGAAACTTCGCACCGCCGTGGCCGGCCTGATGTCGGGCGTCCTGGCCGCCGGCGCTTTGTCGCTCACAGCGCCCTGCCGCGCCCTGGCCCAAGCCGCGCGGTCGGAGGCCTATCTCTTCGCCTTCCAGGACGCCGACATCGCCAAGGTCGTCCAGGAGGTGCTCGACAGCGTCAATGCGCCCTACGCCATCGACCCGGCGGTCAGCGGTCGCATGTCGCTGCGCATCGACCAACGCCTGACCAAGCCGCAGCTGATCGAGGCTCTCGACGCGGCCTTGGCCGCCTATGGCGTGGCGATGGTCCGCGACAAGGACCGGCTCTACATCACGCCGATGACCAAGGCCAAGAGCGCCTCGGCGGTCAAGGCCTACCAGCCGGGCGCGCGCCGCATCGGCTACGAGGTCGTCGCCGTGCCGCTCGCCTACGCCCAGCCCAGCGAAGTGGCCAAGGCGCTGGAGGCGATCGCCGGCAAGGATCTGCTGCTGCTGCCCTATGACAAGCTTGGCCTGATAGTGATCGGCGGCGGCGGCCAGGATCTCGACTCCGCGCTCGAGACCCTCAAGGTGTTCGATCAGAACGTCTTCGCCGACGCCAAGCTGCGCTGGTTCCAGCTCAACCGCGCCGACGCCGCCACCGTGGCCGGTGAACTCGATAAGCTGGTCCAGGGCTCGGGTGCGGCCGGCGTGGCCGTCGTGCCGCTGCGCCGCCTCAACGGCCTGATGGTGTTCGCCCGCTCGACCGACGTGCTCGACAAGATGCGCGACTGGATCACCCGGCTCGACGTCAGCGAGGACCAGGGCTCCAGCTCGCTGTGGATCTATCATCCGCGCCACACCAACGCTGAATCCTTGTCACGCACGCTATCGGCGGTGATGAACGCCGACCGGCGCGACGCCGGCGGCTATGGCTATGGCGGCGGTCAAGGGCTTTCCACAGCCAACGCAACGGGCTCGGGCAATGGCGGGTCGACCAACATCGCGCCGACCAATGGCGACCGAGGCGTGAGCGGCCCCAACCAATCCCTGAACGGCATGGTCCAGGATTCCAGCGGCCGCATCACGGTCGACAAGGAGAGCAACACCATCTTCATCACCGGTCCGGCTTCGGACTGGGTCAAGGCCCAGAAGATCCTCGCCGAGATCGACCGCCTGCCCAACCAGGTTCTGGTCGAGGCTTCGATCGTCGAGGTCACGCTCAACAACGACTTCCAGTTCGGCGTCGACTGGAACGCGCTTTCGGGCGACTTCCAAATCTCCAGCCTCAACAACAAGACCGGAACGGTCGGCCCCTCGTATCCCGGCGGATCGATCGCCTTCCTGCACGGCAATATCGAGGCCGCGGTCAACGCCCTGGGCTCGGTGGCCGCCATCCAGGTCGTCTCGGCCCCCAAGATCGTCGTCCTCGACAGCAAGACCGCACGCCTGCAGATCGGTGACCAGGTGCCCGTGGTCAATCAGACCTCGCAAAGCACCTCGAACGGCGGCGCGCCCATTCTCAACTCGATCGACTACCGCAGCACCGGCGTCTTGCTGTCGGTTACGCCGCGCATCAGCGGCGCGAACCAGATTACGCTCGATGTCTCCCAAGAGGTCAGCTCGGTCGCCAAGACGTCCAGCTCGGGGATCGACTCCCCGACCATCCAGCAGCGGCGCTTCGAAAGCGCCCTGATCCTGGAGAGCGGCGGCGTCGTCGCACTGGGCGGCTTGATCAACGCCAACACCAGCAGCGGCAAGTCCGGCATCCCGGGCTTGAAATCGATCCCGTTCGCCGGCTCGCTGTTCAGCTCGCAGAGCAAGTCGCAGGTGCGCACCGAGCTGATCGTTTTGATGTCGGCCAGGATCCTGCGTGACCAGCCCTCGACCAACGCGGCGATGGCCGATCTTTTCCAAGACATGCTGGAGCTGAAGCGACGTGGACTGTTGCCGGCCCAACCCTGAGGACGACGAGGGCTACGCCCTGCCGGCGGCTATGCTGATGGCCCTGGTTCTGACGGTGATCGCCACCGGTTTGCTGGCGCGCAGCCTGACGACGCTTCGTCAGGCCCGGGAGGATATCGAACGCCTGCGGATCGAGAAGGGCCTGGAGGGCGCCCATCTGCTGGCGGGCTCGGCGGTCGTCTCCAGCCAGAGCCCCGGGCCTTATCACTGGGCGGTGGCCACCGAAATCGGTCCGGTCGACATCGTCGCCGACGAGGAACGGCCCAAGCTCGGCTACGCCGAGGCGGCCGCCCTGCCTCAGGCCGTCTTCGAGAGCCTAGGGGTCACCGATGTCGCCGCGCTGAAGGCCCGCCTGGCGCAAGCGAGCGAGCTGGCGACCCCGCCGTTGACCGCCGATCTCGACGCCGCGCCGCTCTGGAAATTTTGCGCGCCGGCGCTCATCTCGCCTCTGGGCCAAGCTCTGGCGTTGCAGTACACAACTTCAGGAGAGCCCGGCCCCGGTCCACTACCGGCGTCCTGGCGGATCGGCGAAGTCTGGCGGGTGAGCATCGCGACGCCCAACGGATGGCGCGACGTCAGATTGGTGCGCTTTACCGGGGATGCGCAACGGCCCACCGCCACGGTGGCCCGGCGCTTTTTCCGAACGACGACAACGGGGGAGCAGACAGAGTGCGAGGAACGCTTAAGCGGTTTGGTCAGCGGTTGAAGGCCGACGAGGGGTATACGCTGACCGAGATGCTGGTCGTCATCGCGGTGATCGCTCTGATCGCCGCCGTGGTGACGCCTGGCATCTTCGGCAATATGCAGCGGGCGCGATCCAAGAACGCGCAGATGCAGGTGCAGACCATCGCGACTGCGGTGGAAGCGTTCCGCGCCGATGTCGGCCGTTATCCGGACACGGGTGAAGGCCTGGCCATTCTCTTGTCGGCGCCCGCCGGCCTCGAGGGCTGGACTGGCCCCTATGTGAAGGACGCCAAATATCTCCAGGACCCGTGGGGTCACACGATCGATTACACGCCGACCGGTGACGCCCAAGGCTTCACGGTCCGCAGCAGGGGCGGCGACAACGCTGTTGGCGGCAACGGCACGGGCCGTGATCTCGTCGCGCCTTGATGCTTGATCCGGCGCGTCTCGCTGCGGCCCTGTTCATCGGCCCGGTTGTTGGCAGCTTCGTCACCAACTGGGCGCTCCGGCGCGCGCGCCAGGAACAAGCCCTGGGTGGCCGGTCGCGGTGCGAGCATTGCCAGGAGACCCTGGGCTTCGCTCAAACCGTTCCGGTGCTGGCCTATGTCGTGCTCGGCGGACGCTGCGCCAAATGCCGTCAGGCGATCGACCCGATCCATCTCCTTGGCGAAGTCGTCGGCGGGCTGATCCTGGCCTTTGCGCTGCTGGCCCCTTCTCCTGCGGAAACGCTGGCCCGGGCGGGCGTCGGATTTGTCCTGCTGGCCCTGGCGATCATCGATCTGAAGATCTTCCGGCTGCCCAATCTCCTGACGGCCCTGGTCGCGGCGGGAGGCCTAGCGCTGGCCGCCCTGCGCGGCGCGGTTCTCGAAGGGCTGCTGAGCGCGGCGGCCTTGGTCGGTGTTTTGCTGCTTCTGAGGCGCCTGGGACGGCGGGGCCAGACGCCGGGCATCGGCCTGGGCGATATCAAGTTCGCCGCGGGACTGGGCCTTTGGCTCGGCCTGGCCAGCACCTGGATGATGATCCTGGCCGTAATGGTCGCCTTTGTCTGGACAGCTCTCGTGCGGCCCGCCGACCGCCGAGCCCCTTTTGGCATGGCCATGGCCTGCGCCGCCCTGATCATCGGCGGGTTGCGTGACCTTGGCGTGATCGCCCCCCTGTTCGGCGCGGAGAGCTTGCCGCTGTGAACACGACCCTGCAGGCGCCGTCGCGCAAGACGCGCGAAGCCATCCTGGACTACCTGCAAGCCGAGGGCCTGGTCGACACGGCGGCCATCGCCCGCGCCGAAATGGTCGCCGGCCGCACGCGCCAGCCCGTCGAGCAGGTGCTCAACCAGTTGGGCAGCCTCTCGGACGACGACCTGGCCGAGGCCTATGCAAGCACCGGCGCCTGCGAGGTGTGGAACCCGGGCAAGCGACCGGTGCGGATACGTCCCGCCGAGGTCGGCGTCTCGGCCGACTATCTGCGCCGCGCCCGACTGCTGCCGATCGAGGTCGACGATCGGACCATGGTCTGCGCGGCCTGCGATCCGCTCGACGACGAGGCGTTGTCGGGATTGGTCTTCGCCACCGGCAAGATCGTCTCAGTACTGGCCGCGCGGCCGGCCGAATGGCGTCGCGAATTCGACCGCGCCTTCGGCGGCGAAGCCGTCGAGAAGGCCGCGCCCGACGAGCGCCGACTGGCCAACGAGGTGGATCTGGTCTCCGATCGAACCTCGGAAGGCGCGGGCGCGCGGCTGGTTTCCGAGGCGTTCGAGGCGGCCATCGCCGCCGGCGCCTCCGACATCCATTTCGAACCGACCCGTCACCACTTCCGGATCCGCTTGCGGGTCGATGGCCGACTGATCGAGCACCAAGTGGTGTCTCTCGACCTGGCCGCGCCGGCCGTCTCGCGCGTCAAGGTGATCGCCAACCTCAATCTTGGCGAACGGCGCTTGCCGCAGGACGGTCGCACGAGCTTCGTGGTTCAGGGGCGGCAAGTCGATGTGCGCGTGGCCACCTCGCCCACCGTGTTCGGCGAATCCGCGGTGCTGCGGATCCTGGATCGCACCAACGTCCCCCTGGATCTCGACACCCTAGGCCTGTCCCCCGACGTCATCGACGTGGTGCGCCAAGCCACCCGCTCGGCCCATGGCATCTTCCTCGTCACCGGACCGACCGGCAGCGGCAAGACCACGACCCTCTATGCGGTGTTGCAATCGTTCGTCGGCCTGGAGCGCAAGATGCTCAGCATCGAAGACCCGGTCGAATATCACTTCGATCACGTCACCCAGACCCAGATCGCCCCGCACCTTGGCCTGACCTTCGCCGCGGCGCTGCGCTCCTTCCTGCGCCAGGACCCGGACATCATCCTGGTCGGCGAGATCCGCGATCCGGAAACCGCCTCGGTGGCGATCCAGGCGGCCATGACCGGCCACCTGGTCCTGGCCTCGGTGCACGCCAACGACGCCCTGGCGGTATTGCCGCGTCTGCGCGACATGGGCCTTGAGCCCTACCAACTGGCGGCCGGCTTCAAGGGCGCGGTGGCCCAACGGCTGGTGCGCCGGCTCTGCCCCAAATGCGCCACGACCGCTGCGCCGACCGAGAGCGAAACGCTTTATCTCGAACGCGCCGGGCTGGCCGCGCCGGCCCTGGTCCCCAAGGCGGTCGGCTGCCGGGCGTGCAAGCAGACCGGTTTCCGCGGCCGTATTCCGATTGCCGAGGCCTTCCTGGCCGAAGAGCCGCTGCTGCGCGCCATCGCCGACCGCAAGTCCGGCGCCGAGGTCGAGGCGATCGCCAAGGCTGCGGGCTGGCGCTCGATGATGCTCGACGGCCTGGAGAAAGCGCTGGCCGGACAGACGACGATCGAGGATGTCATGAGCGTCGTCGATGGCTGAACCGCGTGTCTTCGCCTACTGCGCCCTGGACCTCGGTGGTCGCGAGCGTCGCGGCGCCGTCGAAGCGGCCAGCGAAGCCGAGGCTTTCGTGCTGGTGCGCGGGGATGGCTTGTCGCCGATCTGGATCAAGCCCGCGGGTAAGGCGGCCAAGACACGGCTTGGCGAGCTTCGCGATCGCGAGTGCGCCGACCTTCTGGGCAATCTGGCCGACCTGCTGGTGGCCGGCGCCGATATCCGCACCGCGCTCAGCATCATCGCCGCCCGCGCCGATCGGCCGGCCGTACAGAAGGTCTGTCAGGGCCTGAGCCGCGATATCGGCGGCGGCGAAGCGCTCGACCGAGCCTTTGGCCGCAACCTGGGCAAACGTCATCAGGCCTTGGTGTCGGCCCTCGTCGCGGCTGGCGAAGCCTCGGGCGACCTTCCCGGCGCCTTGCGACGCACCGCGCAGATGATCGAGGCGCGCCTGAAGCTGCAGGAGCAGTTGATCTCGGTCTTGGCCTATCCGGGCTTTGTGCTGCTGAGCGCCATCGCCGCGCTTTTGGTCATCCTGCTGGTGATCATCCCCACCCTGGCGCCGCTGGTCGCCGACATGGGCGGCGAGCCGCCGGCGGCGATGCGAGTGATGATCGCCGCCAGCCAGGGCTTGCGTGATTTCGGCGTTCTGGCCTTGCTGGCGGCAGTGGCCCTGGTCGCGGCCCTGACCGCCGCCTTCCGCGCCGGGTGGCTCACGCGTCCGTTCGAGGGTCTGATCCTGGATGGCCCGGCGCGCCGCACCGTGGGCAGCGTGGTGTTCGGCGGTTTTTCCATCGCGCTTGGCGCCATGCTGACCGCCGGCGCGCCGATGGGCGAGGCCTTGCGGCTGGCCACGCGCGCGGTCGGTCTGAGCTTGGCGCGGACGCGGCTGGAAGAGGTCGGGATCAAGGTCCGTCAGGGTGAGTCGTTGTCGACCGCCCTGGCCGAGGTGCGCGGCTATCCGACCGCCATCGTCCGGCTGGCCGCCGTCGGCGAAGCCTCGAGCCTGCTGGGCGAGATGCTGACCCGCGGGGGGCTGCTCGAGGAGGAGACGGCGCTGCGGCGTATCCGCACCATCGGGCAACTGGCGGGACCGGCGCTAATCATCGTGATCGGCGCCTTCCTGGGCTTGCTGATGGCGGGCCTTCTGTCAGGCATTGGCCAGATGGGACAGACCGGCCTCAACTAAAACAATTGCCGCGCCGAAGGGATCTATTGCCAAGCTCCACTCTATTGGAGGCTGTCTCGCCTCAAGGTTGCCGGCGACTTCATGATCGCGACGGTGAGGGTCTATGTCAGGGCGTCCTGACCGTAGCCTGAGACTACGCCCTGGCCGACGACCGCCGCGGGCCAATGACGACGTGGCCTCATGACCTCCAGCCGCGCCACGCATTCGTGCGATCGAAACCGGGGCCGACGAGCATGTTGCTGAAGACCCGCAAACCCGCCTGCCGTGGAGGCCTCTGCTCTAAGGCTGAACGGTGATGGTCACGGTAGCCTCGGCCGTGCCGACACCGTCGCTGACCGTGTAGGTCAGGCTATCGGCGCCCGCATAACCATTGGCGGCCGTATAGACGAGCGACTTGCCGTCGACGATCTGCACGCGCCCATGGGCTGGCGGCGAGGCGATCGCGATCACGGTCAAGACGTCGCCATCGGGATCGCTGTCATTGGCCAGCACCGTGATTGGTGTGGTCACGCCCGCCTGGGCGACATGGCTATCGTTGGCGGCCTTGGGTGGGGTGTTGTAGCGGATCAGGATCCGGGCGGCGCCGCTTGCCGTACCGCCCTTGCCATCGGAGATCGTGTAGGCGAAGCCGTCCAAGCCCGCAGCCCCCGCCGCCGGGGTATAGACCACTACGCCGTCTACGACCTTGACCCTTGGCTGGCCGGCCTGGACGCTGATCGTCAGCGGATCACCGTCGGGATCGGAAGCGCGGCTGAGCAACTGGGGCAAGGGCGTGGAAACGCCGCTACGAACCTCCAAAGTGGCCGGTCCCGTTCGCGGCGGCCGATTGGTCACCGCCGCGACCACGTTGATCGTCACCGTCCCCGTGGCTCCGCCGCCTTGGCCGTCGGTCAGATTGTACAGGAAGCTATCCGCGCCGACGTAGTTGGGCTGCGGCGTATAGATCAGCGTTTGGCCGTTGTAGACGACCGAGCCATGCGATGGCTGGCCTGACACCGTGTTGAAGTGGCCGGCGGTCACGGGGTCGCCCGAAACTGTGCTGTCATTGGCCAAGATATCGCTCAGGAGTGAAAGGCTGGTCCCACGCTGCATCGTGAATGTATCGGCCTGCGCGAAAACGACCGGGCCGATATTGACCTTGATGTAACTATAGGCCGTAGCCCCCTTGGTGTCGGTCACCCAGTAGTAGATTTGCTTGGGTCCAGAGGCGCCGTTCAGCCCCCTGAACTTGATCGCGTTCCCTTCAATATAGGCCTCGAAGTCTTCGTCGCTGTCTTGCACGCCCGCGAGGGTGAGCCCGTCGCCGTCGGGATCACTGTCATTGGAAAGGGCGTAGACGGTCACGTGGTCCGCTTCCGAGCCAGAGGACATGTACGCCACGTCCTGGACCGGTGTCGGCGCGCGGTTGCCGACAAGGGTCAGCGAGATCTGGCCGGTCGCCTGCCCGCCCCGACCGTCCGAGATCGTGTAGGTGAAGGCGTCCGAGCCGGTGTAGTTCGCCGTCGGGGTATAGCTCACCGCCGCGCCGCCGGACGCGATGCTCACGATTCCATGCGCCGGTGACGACACCGCCGTGATTTCCAGAATGTCGCCGTCCAGGTCGCTGTCGTTGCCGCGCGGCGTCAGCGTCTTGGCCACGTTCGAAACAAGCGTGTAGCTGTCGTTCGCCGCGGTCGGGGCGCGATTGGCCTGAGGCAGGACGATCAGGGAGACCGTAGCGCTGGCCGTTCCGCCGCGGCCGTCCCAGATCGTGTAACTGAAGCTGTCGGACCCGGAATAGCCGGCCGTCGGCGTGTAGGTGACACTCGCAGCGCCGTTCATCACGACGCCGCCATGGCCGGGCTGGCCGACCGCGACGATCGTCAGCGGATCGCCGTTGGCGTCGCTGTCATTGGTTCGCGGATTAAGCGTCGTGGCGGTGTTGTGCACGACCGTGACCGGCCCGTCGGCATTGGCCGTCGGCGGCGTGTCGGGGGTGTTGAGCACCGTGATCGACACCGTCGCGTCGGCGCTGCCGCCTGCTCCGTCCGAGATCGTATAGACCAGAGCGTCGGGTCCGCCGTAGCCCGCCGTCGCCGTATAGACCAGCGACTTGCCGTCGACGATCTGCACCCGGCCATGGGCTGGCGGCGAGGCGATCGCGATCACGGTCAAGGGGTCACTGTTGAAATCGGTGTCGTTGGCCAGCACCACCATCGGCGTGGCCACGCCGTCCTGGGCGATCGCGGTATCGTCCATCGCCTGGGGCGCGACGTTGTAGCGGATCAGGATGTTGGCGGTTCCCGTCGTCGTGCCCCCTCTCCCGTCGGAAAGGGTATAGTTGAAGTGATCGCTCCCGTAGGCGCCGGGCGGCGGAGTGTAGATCAACACGCCATCGACGATTTTGGTCTTGGTCTGGCCGGTCGGTACGCTGATCGTCAGCGGATCGCCGTCGGGATCGAACGCGCGGCTGAGCAGCTGCGGCAGCGGCGTCGCGGCGCCGCCGGTGACCTCGAAATAGGCCGGACCGGTGCGGGGCGGATTGTTGCTAACGGCGGCGACCACATTGACGGTCACCGTGCCCATCGCTCCGCCGCCCTGATTGTCGGCGATCGTATACATGAAGCTGTCGGCGCGGGGCGAGGTTCCCCGCGTGGTATAGGTCAGCGTTCCAGCATTGCTATTGTACTCGACGTTGCCGAATGGGTCGCCAGAGATCGCGACAAACTGGCTGGGCGTTACGGGTTGGCCTGACGCACTGCTGTCGTTGGCGAGGACGGCGGCCATCAACGACAACTGCCCTCCAATCTGAACAGTGAAGTTGTCAGCCTGGGCGAACAAGACGCTATTGACGGTGATGGAAAGCTGTCCTTGAGACGTCGCCCCCTTGCTGTCGGCGACCGTGTAGTAGAACCGAACAGCGCCGTTACCGACGTCAGCGTCCTTGTTGAAAATCACCTTGCCGTTTTCGACATAGGCGCTTCCGCCCGGCTCGTCTTCGAATACGGGAAGGACGGAGATAAGTGTCAGCGCATCGCCGTCCGGATCGCTGTCGTTCGCTAGGACGTCGATGATCTGGGTGGGCGTGGTCGGGCCGTAGGACATGCGTAGGACGTCGTTGGTCGGAACGGGCGCGCGGTTGCCGACAATGGTCAGCGAGATCTGGCCGGTCGCCTGCCCGCCCCGACCGTCCGAGATCGTGTAGGTGAAGGCGTCCGAGCCGGTGTAGTTCGCCGTCGGCGTATAGGTGATCGCCGCGCCGCCGGACGCGATGCTCGCGGTCCCGTGCGCCGGCGTCGACACCGCCGTGATCACCAGAAGATCGCCGTCCACGTCGCTGTCGTTGCCGCGCGGCGTCAGGGTCTTGGCCAGGTTCGGAACCAGCGTGTAGCTGTCAGCCACGGCCTGGGGCGTATGATTGACGTCCTGAACGCTGAGCGTGACCGTCCCGGTAGCCAAGCCCGTGCGACCATCGCTGATCGTGTAGGTGAAGCTGTCGGGACCTCGATAGCCTGCCGCCGCCGTGTAGAGCACCTGGCCGTTGTCAATGGTCACCGTCCCGTGGGCCGGCGCGCCAACCGACTGCAGGGTCAACGGGTCGTTGTCGGCGTCCGTGTCGTTGGCGAGCACGGGCAAGGCCGTCGTTTCATCATGACCGACGGCGAAGGTGTCGTTGGTCGCGATGGGGAACCGCTCGATCGGGACATTGACGGTCACGGTGGCCGTGGCGGTCCCACCCTCACCGTCCGAGATCGTGTAGGTGAAGCTGTCGGGACCCATATAGCCCGGAGTCGGCGTGTAGAGGACGGCGTTGGAGTTCAACGACGTGGTCCCGTGACTCGGCTGCGAGACGGCGACAAGGCTGAGGATGTCGCCGTTCGGATCGCTGTCGTTGCTGAGCAGGCCATCGAAACTGACGGCCTCATTGTAGCGGGCATCGACCGTGTCGTTGACGGCGACGGGATTCAGTCGCCCGGTCACGGTCAGCGAAACCGTCGCCGTGGCGCTGCCCCCGTGGCCATCGGAGACCGTGTAGGTGAAGCTGTCTGAGCCGAGGTATCCGCTCGTTGGCGTGTAGGGGATGTGTATGCCGCTGATCGCGACCGACCCGTGCGATGCCGGCGTCGTCGCCGTGATCTGCAGCACATCGGCGTTCGGATCATAGTCGTTGAGGAACACGGGCAGGTACGAGGTGCGATAGTTCGGCACCGTGTAGCTGTCATCGCCCGCGCGCGGAGTGTAGTTCGACCAGTACACGACGTTGAGATAGACCGTCGCCGTGGCGGTTCCGCCGCGTCCGTCCGAGATGGTGTAGGTGAAGCTGTCGGGCCCCAGATAGCCTTGCGTGGGCGTGTAGTGCAGGTGCTCGGGATAGGTCGTGACACGCTGCAGGGCGCCATGCGCGGGCTGGCTGAAGGCGCTGATCGTGATCGGATCGTCATCCGGATCGGTATCGTTGCTCAGCACCATCATCGCCGCGCCGATGGTCGCGGGCACGCTGGATGGCGAAGTGGGGCTGAAGTCGTTCCGCGCGATCGGCGCGTTGTTGCCGGTCTGGTTGGTGACGGCCACGATCACCGTCGCGGTCGCGGTTCCGCCGCGACCATCGCTGCAGGTGTAGTCGAAGCGATCCTCGCCGGTGAACCCGGCATTGGGCGTATAGAGGACCGAGCCGTCCTGGAGGATCTCGGCGCGGCCGTTCGCCGGCGATGTCACGGCGGCGATCGTCAGCGTGTCGCCGTCGGGATCGCTGTCGTTGGCCAGCGGGTGGAGGGTGACGGGAGTCTCGGCCTTGGTGACGGCGACATCGCCGGTCGCGATCGGACTCCTGTTATCCGGCACGGAGCTGTCCTGCCTGTACGTCAGCGCGATCGCGCCCGTCGCGAAGCCGCCGCGGTCGTCGGTGATCGTGTAGGTGAAGGTGTCCGTGCCTTTGAAGCCCGGGTCCGGRATGTGSGTGACGCTCGAACCGGTGAAGCTTGTCTGGCCATGGGCGGCCGGCGACACGCTGGTGATGACCARCTCATGATGATCGGCGTCGGTATCGTTCTGGCGCGGATCGAGCGTGGTCGTTTCGCCCGYATTGAGCTTGGCCCGGACGTCGTCCACGGCGACCGGAGCTTGGTTGGCCTGTTTGGCGGTTGCGTACAGCCGGAAGTCGCCGAGGCCGACAGAGGCGTTGGCTTTCAGGACCCGCACATAACGCGCCGAGACGCCGCCCAGCGCGATGGTCTTGTAGATGCCCGCGACAGCGCCGCTGGCGGTCGGCCCGTTCGTCCAGTTAAAGGCGTCCTGCGAATACTGGACCTGGGCGCCTTCCAGGGCGGCGGTTCCTCCGCCGTTCAGTGCGCGGTCCGGCGGGGCCAGGTCGATGTGATTGACGGTCTTGCTCGCGCCGAGATCAGCCTGGATGAAGGCCAAGCCATCGGCCTGGGTGATATGGGCCGAGCTGGTCATGTTGAACGCCAGATCGCGCATGGGCTCGGTCGCAAGCCCGTCATACCCGCCGCGATTGGACGAAGCGCTCAGCGCCGTGGCGATAATTTCGCCGGGCGCCGCGCCGTTGCCCAGGCCTATACGATTTCCAGCAGCGTCGTATTTGTAGACGACCGCGCGCCCTTGGGAGTCTTGCGATCGCACCAGGCGTCCCAAGGCGTCATACTGAAAACTCGTGGACACCTGCGCCAGGCAGGGTTGGGGCGCGGCGAGCACGCAGGACGCTAATGCGATGGCTCGCCCAAACCACGTTCCCCGCATGCCCGCCTCAGATAGATTTCCCGACGCTGGACAATCTTAGATAGCGGCAAGCTTGGCAATAGGCTTGAACGCGCTATCGATCAGCTGGCCCGCCCCAAGCGTCGCGGGCGCTCGCCGCCCGAGCGTATCAATCCGTGCGCAACGCGCGGTGGCTCTATTGCCAAGCTTAACGAGATATTCCAAAAGCGCCTTGGCTTAAGGTTGAGAGCCTAAGGTTGAGGATCCCGTGCCCTGTTCGCGAACTGGACGTGTCGGCGCGGTTGTCGCCTTAGGGGCGACTCTGTTCGCGCAAACCGCCTTTGGTCAGGTCGTCACGACATTCCAATACGACGCGCTCGGCCGCCTGGTTCGCGCGAGCGAGGCCGACGGCCGCATGGTGGTCTACAAGTACGACGCCGCTGGAAACCGCCTTGCGCTGGGCAATGGCGTCGCGCCCGGCGAACTGCTGCCAAGAGCGTTTTCCGCCTCGTCCAACGCGGCTCAGGCCGACGGTCTCGGCCTCGAAGCGATGCGGGACCTCGTCTTCAACACGCCCAACTCGTCTCACGTCACCCTGGCCGACGGCGCGGCCTGGATCCAAGCCGACCTCGGCGCGGCGAAGCCTATCGATCACCTCGACCTGGCCCCGCCGGATCGCGCCGTCACGGGCGGCGGCGTGGCGAACCTGAACGACGCCCAGATCCAGTATTCGCAGGACGCCTTTAACTGGACGAACGGGCCGACCGCCAGCGGCGCTGTCGCGGGCATCTACAAGACCATCGCGCTGGGCGGCGTCTCGGCGCGTTATGTGCGGGTCCTGAAAGCCAACGCCTCTGTCGGCCTCGGCGACTTCCGGCTGTACGCAACCGCCAAACAGGCCAACCAAGCTCCGGTCGCCGTGGACGACGTCCGGGCCAAGCTCAATACGGGCGAAACGACCACGCTCGATCCGCGCCAGAACGATACCGACGCCGATCATCATGAGTTGGTCATCACCAGCGTGTCGCCGGCCGCCCATGGCCAGACAAGCTTCACCGGTT
>NZ_JBFUJD010000027.1:0-51888 GCF_056401555.1 Caulobacter sp. P4_E5 | reverse complement strand
GAGCGGGCGTGGCGGCCGGAGCCGGAGCGGCCTCGGCGGGCGCCGCGGCGGTAGCGGCGGCCGGCGCGGGCGCGGCCTCCTGGGCGAAGGCGGTCGCCCCCAGCGGAGCCCCCGCCAGGGTCGCGGCGAGCAGCAGCCCGGCCAGCGGTTTGAAGGTGAGTTTCATCGTCGGTATCCCCTTTTCCCGATGCGTTACAGAGCGGCCGAGCCGGTTTCGCCGGTGCGGATGCGGACGGCTTCTTCGACGTTCAGGACGAAGATCTTGCCGTCGCCAATCTTGCCGGTGGCCGCGGCGGCCTTGACCGCCTCGACGGCCTTGGCGGCGGACGCGTCGTCCACGACCGCTTCGAGTTTCACTTTCGGCACGAAATTCACCTGGTACTCGGCGCCCCGGTAGATCTCGGTCTGGCCCTTCTGGCGGCCGTAGCCCTTCACTTCCGAAACCGTCAGGCCTTCGACGCCGGCGGCGACGAGCGCTTCGCGCACCTCGTCCAGCTTGAAGGGTTTGACGACCGCTATGATCAGTTTCATCCGCCTTGCTCCGACCCGCTGAAGCACGGGCTTGCTTTGCTTGGTTGTCAGAAGCGGAAGACCGCCCCCGGTTTGATCACCGCCGACGCCGCCATTACGCGCTGCATCGTTTCCCCGGCGCGGCCACGCTATCGGCGACGGTTCCATGACGGGGCGCAAGGACAAGAATTTGGAAAGGAAATAGGCAAGGCGCCTAAAATATGTGCGATCGGCGCTGCATTTGCGTCAGAAACTGGCGATTTCGACAGACGGGAGGCTGGTGGCGCAGGAGGCGCCCCTTGCCTTAGGCTGTGGGAATCCCCAACGCCCAGCCCCGGAGCCCCCCGTCATGCCGCCCCTCGTTGTGAAGATCGCGCCCTGGCTGCTGCTGGTAATGTCGAACATCTTCATGACCTACGCCTGGTACGGCCACCTGAAAGGCAAGCCGATGGCGCTGCCTGTGGCGATCCTGTCCAGCTGGTTGATCGCGCTTCCCGAATACATGCTGGCCGTTCCCGCTAATCGCATCGGACACAGCGTGTATTCGACAGCGCAGTTGAAGGTTGGACAAGAGGTCATCACCTTGCTGGTCTTTACGCTGTTCTCCTATTTCTACCTCGGAGAATCAATCAAGTGGACGACACTTATCGGTTTTGGGTTCATCGTCTGCGGCGTGGCGATGGTGTTCTTTTTCAAGTAGAGCTTCCTGGACATCACGAGGCCGTGATCGCGGAACCGAGTCCCCGGTCCGGGCGTACACCGCTCGAACCGAGAGGAACTCGACCATGTACATTCAGCGTCTCCTGACCGCCGCCGCGGCTATCGCCCTGCTGGCGGGCGCCGCCAATGCCCAAGACATGACCTCGCCGGCGCCCGCCGCGCGGGCGCCCGCCGCCGCTTCACCGGTCGTCGCCAAGGGCGACTTGATCGAAACGGCGCAGGCCTCGGGCCAGTTCAGCACCTTCCTGAAGGCCGTCTCGGCGGTGAACCTGACCAGCGTCCTGAAGACCAATCAGAACCTGACCCTGTTCGCCCCGACCGACGCAGCCTTCGCGGCCTTGCCGGCCGGTGAGCTGGACAAGCTGATGCTGCCCGAGAACGGGCCCATGCTGCAGAAGGTGCTGACCTATCACCTGATCAACGCCAAGGTGGACTCCACCAAGATCAAGGGCGCCAAGGGCGAGGTGAAAAGCGTCGAGGGCTCGTCGTTGCTGCTGGACGGCAGCGGGGCCACGCCGATGGTCGACAACGCCGCCATCGTCCAGACCGACGTGATGGCCAGCAACGGCGTGCTGCACGTCGTCGACAAGGTGCTGCTGCCTAAGGACCTTCCCGGCCTGCAGGCCGCGGCCACGCCGTCGGCCACCGATCCGAACGCGACCATGAACGTGGCCGCCAACGAGCAGGTCGCGCCGGCCATGCCGTCGGATCCGACGACCCCGTCGGCCCAGGCCACGACGCCCTCCACCACGACCGCGCCGACCTCGACCACGGACCTGGCCGCCGATCCGGCCGCCTCGCCGTCGGCCATGGCCGCGCCCGCCGCTGGGACGAACACCTCAGGCGTGGTGCCGGTGTCGTCGCAGTCGCCGGAAGCCCAGGCTTCGCTGAAGGCCGGCGACGCCAATGTCGTCTCCAACCCGCCGGTCGCCGACACCCCGGAGAACCGCGCCAAGTACGGCAAGCCGATGTCGAACGCTGGCAAGCGCACCGCGCCCAAGGGCAACTAATTCGCGACCCGGCCTTTTCGGCCGGGACATCGCTTGAAGCAGCAGTTGGCGGGCCCTATGGTCCGCCAACTTTTTTCTAGGCCTGCTTCGATTGATGTCGCGCGAAAAACCCAAGTCCTTCCAGAGCCTGATCCTGACGCTCCATGACTATTGGAGCCGGCAGGGCTGCATCATCCTGCAACCGCATGACGTGGAAGTGGGGGCGGGGACCCTGCACCCGGCCACGGTGCTGCGCGCCCTGGGCCCCAAGCCGTGGAACGCGGCCTATGTGCAGCCCTCGCGCCGCCCGGGTGACGGCCGCTATGGCGAGAACCCCAACCGCCTGCAGCACTATTACCAGTACCAGGTGATCCTGAAGCCGAACCCCGAGAACATGCAGGACCTGTATCTCGGCTCGCTGGAAGCGATCGGCCTCGATTTGCGCACCCACGACATCCGTTTCGTCGAGGACGACTGGGAAAACCCGACCGTCGGCGCTTGGGGTTTGGGCTGGGAAGTCTGGTGCGACGGCATGGAAGTCAGCCAGTACACCTACTTCCAGCAGGTCGGCGGCCTGGACGTCTCGCCGGTGGCCGGCGAGCTGACCTACGGCCTGGAACGCCTGGCCATGTACGTGTTCGGCGTCGACAACGTCTACGACCTGCCGTTCAACGACCCCGACTCGCCGCTGGGCGCGACGACCTATGGCGAAGTGTTCCTGGAGAACGAGCGCCAGCAGTCGGAGGCCAACTTCCACGGCTACGACGTCGCCGTGCTCAAGCAGCAGTTCGAGCAGATGGAGGAGCAGGTGCCGCTGATGCTGGCCCGCTCGTACCAGGGCAAGGCCCTGGTGCTGCCCGCCTATGACATGGTCCTCAAGGCCAGCCACCTCTTCAACCTGATGAACGCCCGCGGCGCGATCGCCGTCGCCGAGCGCGCCAGCTACATCGGCCGCATCCGCGACCTTTGTAAGCTGTGCGCCAGCGCTTGGGTCGATCAGCAGGAAGCCGCGTAAGTACCGATGCCCCAACTTCTTCTCGAACTGTTCTCCGAAGAGATCCCCGCCCGCATGCAGGCCCAGGCCGCCAAGGACCTGGAGCGCTTGGCGCGCGAGCACTTGGCCGCCGCCGGCTTCCTGCCCGAGGCCCTGAAGACCTTCGCCGGCCCGCGCCGCCTGACCTTGGTGGCCGAGGGCCTGCCGCTGGCCCAGGCTGACCGCAAGGAAGAGCTTAAAGGCCCCCGCGTCGGCGCTCCTCCTCAAGCGATGGAAGGCTTCCTGCGCAAGGCGGGCCTGACCCAGGACCAACTGGTCGAGCGCGACGGCGTCTACATGGCCTTCATCGAGAAGAAGGGCCGCCCGACGCCGGAGATCGTCGCCGAGATGGTCGAGGCGATCGTCCGCAACTTCCCCTGGCCCAAGTCGATGACCTGGGGGACTAAGAAGCTGCGCTGGGTGCGGCCGCTGAAGCGGATCCTGTGCGTGCTGGACCGCGAGGTCGTGCCGTTCGCCATCGAGGGGATCGAGAGCGGCGACATCTCCGAAGGCCACCGCTTCATGGGCGACGCCCTGCCATTCCAGGCGCGCGACTTCGACGAATATGCGGCCGGCCTCGAAGCCCACTACGTCGTGCTCGACGTCGAGGAGCGCAAGGAACGCATCCTCGAGGGCTGCAAGACCCTGTGTTTCGCGCGTCATCTCGAACTGGTCGAGGACCCGGGCCTGCTGGAAGAAGTCGCGGGCCTGGCCGAATGGCCGACGCCGGTGCTGGGCGACATGGATCCGGTGTTCCTGAGCCTGCCGCCCGAGGTGATCCGCACCTCGATGCGCACGCACCAGAAGTACTTCGCCGTCCGCAAGGCCGGTGAGCAGGGCCTGGCCCCGCACTTCATCACCATCGCCAACATCCAGGCCGCCGACGGCGGCGCGGTGATCGCGGCCGGCAACGCCAAGGTGCTGTCCTCGCGCCTGTCCGACGCCCGCTTCTTCTGGGACGAGGACGTCAAGGTCGGCTTCGAGCCGTGGTTGAAGAAGCTGGACGGGGTGACCTTCCACGCCAAGCTGGGGACGATGGCCCAGCGCGTCGGGCGCATCGTCGCCCTGGCCGCCGAGATCGCCCCGCTGGTCGGCGCCGATGTCGAGAAGACTAAGGAGGCCGCCCGCCTGGCCAAGGCGGACCTGGCCTCGCAGATGGTCGGCGAGTTCCCGGAGCTGCAGGGGGTCATGGGCGGCTACTACGCCCGGACCTTCGGTCTAGACGGCGAGATCGCCGATGCGGTGCGGGATCACTACAAGCCCCAAGGGCCGTCCGACGCCGTGCCGACGGCGCCGGTGAGTGTGGCGGTGGCGCTGGCGGACAAGCTGGACACGTTGGTCGGGTTCTTCAAGATCAACGAGAAGCCGACTGGTTCTAAGGACCCGTATGCGCTGCGGCGCGCGGCGCTCGGTGTCATTCGAATTATTTTGGAAAACGGTTTGACATTGCCGTTGAACACGACGCTCACAAAGGCCCTCCGTCAGTCGTCCTTTATCCATGAGGAGGTTGCGGATGGATTTGTTGGGGCTGGCGCCGAAGTCGTTCCCGACATTGTCGTCTTCTTCGCCGACCGCCTGAAGGTCACCCTGCGCGACCAGGGCAAGCGCCACGACCTCGTCGACGCCGTCTTCGCCCTGGGCGATGACGACCTGGCGCGGATCGTCGCGCGGGTCGAGGCCTTGGACGGCTTCCTGAAGACCGACGACGGCAAGACGCTGATGGCCGGCTACAAGCGCGCCTCCAACATCCTCAAGGCCGAGGAGAAGAAGGGCGCTCTGCCGACTGGGGAACCGCAAGCTCCGGCCGCCGACAGCGACGCCGAGGTCCAGCTGTTCGACGCCCTGCGCGTGCTGAAGGCCCCGCTGGCCGACGCCCTGGCCAAGGAAGACTTCACCGGCGCCATGGCTCAGCTGGCTGGCCTGCGTGGTCCGGTCGACGCCTATCTGGACGGCGTGTTCGTCAACGACCCCGAGCACCGCGACAACCGCCTGAAGACGCTGGCGGCGGTGCGCGACGCCATGGGGCAGGTGGCGGACTTCGGGCTGATCGCGGGGTAGACCCCAATCCGGCCTTCGCCGGGGAGGTCGGGGTATGAGCTGCCCTGGCCTAGCCCCGCGCCAGCAAGGCCGGCAGCACCGCCTCCGTCAGCAGCGGGGCCAGGCGCAGTGCGCCCGGCGCGGCCGGGACGATCCAGGCTAGCTCCTCGATCTCGGCCAGAGCGGCGATGTCGCCCTCGACCGAGGCCAGGTAGGTCGCTGACTGAACGGTGAAGCCGGCTTCGTTGGCGGCCGGGGCGGAGAACCGGCCCAGCAGCTCGGCGGCGACCAATCGGCAGCCCAGCTCTTCCGCCAGCTCGCGGGCCAGGGTGGTCAGGTCATCCTCACCGCCGTCGCGCTTGCCGCCGGGCTTCATGAAGGTGGTTGTGCCGCGCTTGCGGACCAGCAGCATGCGGCCGTCCGCGTCGCGGATCACGGCGGTGACGATGTCGAGGACGCGGCTCATCCCGGTAGGTTAGCCGAGTCGCTACTTTTCGACCGCCGCCAGGATGTGCTCGGCCAGCAGCTTTTCGGTGATCGCGTGCGGCTGGCGGACGCCGAAGTTGGTGGTGGTGATCACGGCGACCAAATCGAGGTCCGGAACGATGGCCACCTTGTTGCCGCCCGAGCCGCTCATCGCCCAGGCCTCGTGGCCGGCAAAGGTCTGCAGCCAGATCAGATAGCCGTAATCGGTGTTTTCCCGGGCGTTGGCATGCGGAGTGACCGACGCCTTCACGAAGGCCGCCGGCAGTACAGTCTTCCCGTTCCATTGGCCCCCGTTGGCATAGAGCTGGCCCAGCTTCAGCAGGTCGCGACTACGCAGGCCCAGACCGCCGCCGCCCATCGCGAGGCCCTTGGGCGACATCTGCCAGTGCGGGTTTTCGATACCGAGCGGCTTGAACAGCACCTCGTCGGCGAAGGCGGGCAGGGGCTTCTTGACCGCGTTCTGCACGACCTGACCTAGGGCCACGACACCGGCGGTGCAGTAGCTGAAGGCGCGGCCATACGGCGAGGCTTCGGGCTTGGGGCTCCACTCCGGAAAGCCACGCACGGGCAGATCCAGATAGAAGCCCACCCAGTCCTCGATCAGGTACATCCGCTCCTCGTTGCCGCGCGAGAACTGGTTGTCGTCATTACACTCGGCGATCGAGCTCATGGTCAGCAGGTCCTCGACTGTGACCTTGTCCTTGCGCGGATCCGGCGCGGCGGCCGGCGGCCGATCCTTCAGGTAGGCCTTGATCGGCGCCTGGACGCCGGGCAGGGCGCCGCGGGCGATCGCCGCCCCGGTCAGCATGGCGGTGACGGTCTTGGTCGTGGAGCGGGTGTTGCGCCGCGCCTCGGCGCCGCCGTCCGGCTTGCCCTCGTCGTAATAGGCCTCGAACACCAGCTTGCCGTGGCGGGCGATCAGGACGCTGGTGATCTGCTGGAACTGGCCGGCCTTGATGGCGGCGGACATCGCGTCGAGCTTGGCGGCGGACAGGCCTTCGGCGGCGGGCGCCGCGACGGGCAGATCCGACGCGGCGAGCGCGTTGGACAGCGGAGACAGGGCCAGGGCGGCGGCGAAGGCGAGGGCTTTCAAGGGCGGTAACTCCACGGAGACGTCCGAGCTCTAGGCCGCGTCGAACCTCTCGTCTTGGACGCGCGCAACATCCGGTCGGCGGCCGCACAGCCGCGCGAACTCGCCGGGCGTGACGCCATAGGCGCGCCGGAACTGGCGATTGAGATGGCTCTGGTCGCAGAAGCCGCAGGCCAGGGCGATCTCGCCGATCGGGTCGCGACCGCGCATCAGAAGGTCGGCGGCGCGCTCCAGGCGACGCGTCCGCAGGCGATCACCCGGCGCGGCGCCCATCCAGCGACGATAGCCGCGCGCCAGGTGGACGGGATGCACGCCGGCCACGCGGGCCAGGTCGGCGACGCCGATCGGCTGGTCGAAGGCGTCGGCCAGATAGGTCTCGGTGCGCTCCAGCCAAGATGGCAGCCGTTCGCCGTCGCGTGTCGGGCTCAGGGCCTGGGCCGCCAATTCCAGACAAAGGCCCTCCAGCGACAGGGACTCGGCGTCGCGAGCGAGCAACGCGCGAGTTAGGCGCAAAGCCGCGCGGCGCGCATCAGGGCCAACGAGCCGCAGAGCGTCGACCGCCGCGCCGCGTCCGGCGTCGGCCAGCGCCCGCCAGTCCGAGGCCTCGTAGCTGACGGCCAGGAAATAGCCGCCGACCTCGACGAAGCGGTCGCGATGGACGACGCCGGGCGGATTGAAGACCAGCACCGGCCCTTCGGTCTCGGGACCCGCGGCAGTGGTGATGTAGCGGCCGTGGGTGGCCAGCACGAAGTGGGCGTCGTCGTGGCTGTGCTCGTCGACGTGCTCGGCGCGCTTGGTGGCCTCGAGGTGCGCCAGGCGAACACCAGGCAGGCGTCGCTCGACGGTCGGCGCGCCATAGAACCGGCCCTGACTGAAGGCGGTCCTTGGCGCGGCCATCCTAGCCCAGCTTCTCGGCGGCCCAAGGGGCGAAGTAGGTGATGATCCCCGCCGCGCCGGCTCGCTTGAAGGCGGTGAGGCTCTCGAGAATGGCGCGGTCCTGGTCGATCCAGCCGTTCTGGGCGGCGGCCATGATCATCGCGTACTCGCCGGAGACCTGGAAGGCGTAGGTCGGCATGCGGAACTCGTCGACCAGGCGGCGCAGGATATCCAGATACGGCATCCCCGGCTTGACCATGACCATGTCGGCCCCTTCGGCGATGTCGAGCGCGACCTCGCGGATGGCTTCCTCGGTGTTGGCCGGGTCCATCTGGTAGGTCTTCTTGTCGCCCTGACCACCCGCCAGCTTGGCCGAACCTATGGCGTCGCGGTACGGACCGTAGAAGGCCGAGGCGTACTTGGCCGCGTAGGACATGATCATCACGTCCTGGAAGTTCGCCCCTTCCAGCGCCGCGCGCAGCTTGCCGACGCGGCCGTCCATCATGTCGGAGGGCGCCAGGATGTCGGCGCCGGCCTCGGCCTGCATCAGGCCCTGTTCGATCAGGCGCTCGATGGTCGGGTCGTTGAGGATCTTGCCGCCCTCGATCACGCCGTCGTGGCCATGGTCGGTGAAGGGATCCAGCGCCACGTCGCACATGATGCCGACTTCGGGGGCGGCGTCCTTCATGGCCTTGACGGCGCGCGGGATCAACCCGTTCGGATCGGCGGCGATCGAGCCGGTCGCGTCCTTCCTCGAGCCGTCGATGTGCGGAAAGATGGCGATGGCCGGGATGCCCAGGTCGCGCGCGCGGACGGCGGCCTTGGCGGCTTCCTTGACCGACAAGCGCTCCACGCCCGGCATCGAGGCGACAGGGATGGTCCCTTCGCTCTCATGCACCACCATCGACCAGATCAGGTCGGAGGGCCGGACCTCGCTTTCGCGAACGAGGCGGCGGGTCCAGTCGGCCTGGCGCAGGCGGCGCAGGCGTGTGGCGGGATAGGGGGCGAGCGGCGGCGTGGTCATGCCGCTGGTTTCGCGCGGGTGGCCGTGCGAGGCAAGGCTCCCGCTTCCTTAAGGCGTGATCTTACGGCGCGGCGCGCGAGGCCAGGAGCGACGGACCCTCGATGCGGGTCCACAGTTGCGACTTGCACAGGAAGTTGCCGATCACGCAGCCCTTGGCGCGCATGGTCCGGGTGTCGACGATGTCGGCCGAGCCCACCAGGGTGACCTTCAGGGTCGGGACCCAGACGCGGCCTTTCAGCGTGCCATTGTTCTGGGCTTCGAAGTCACGCAGCAGTTGCTTGCCGATCAGCGTGTCGGTGCCCGATTTGCGCGCGTCGGCCTCGGCCTTGGCGCTAGCCCACACGACGACGCCGCAAGTGCTGGCGCCGCAGTCCTTGATTTCCAAGTGGACCGAGTTCTTGGGATTGCGCCAAACGCCATAGCTACGCGAGATGTCGCCGTCGGCCGCGAAGGCCGGCGCGGAGACCGCCGCCATTCCCAGGGCCGCCGCGAGAGCGGCCAGTGCAAGTTTCACGAAACGCATTGTTGTTCTGAGCAAAATTGAAAGTTGGAGGACGCCATCCCCGTGGACTGGGGATTTGAGGGGAACGACCATGGTTATCAAGGGGGTGTGGCGTTTCTGCCGATTCAAGTCGTGTAACGGAGGATTTCAGGTCACACCCTCCGGACCCTGATCAAAAGGCCCTGATCGGCGTCGAAATGGCGGTGCGGCCCGATTGACAGGGGCCCCCGAGCGCGGCACGTCAGCCGCAAGAAGGTGAGGGCGGTTCTGCCCCGAACGGGAGGATGTCGCGCATGGATTTCGCGCTAAACGAAGATCAAGTCGCGATCCAGGACGCCGCCCTTGCGTTCGCCGAGGGACAGCTTGCCCCTCATTCTGCCGAGTGGGACGAGAAGAAACACTTCCCGATCGACGTATTGCGCCAGGCGGCCGGGCTGGGTTTCGCGGGCATCTATGTGAACGAAAATGTCGGGGGGAGCGGATTGTCGCGCCTCGACGCGTCGATCATTTTCGAGGCTCTGAGCTACGGCGACGTGCCGACGGCCGCCTACCTGACCATCCACAACATGGCCTCGTGGATGATCGATCGCTTCGGCTCCGACGACCTGCGCCAGCGCTACCTGCCGCGCCTGACGACCATGGAGCTGATCGCCAGCTACTGCCTGACGGAGCCGGGCTCCGGGTCGGACGCGGCCAACATGCGCACGAGCGCCAAGCTGGACGGCGACCACTATGTCCTGAACGGCGGCAAGGCCTTCATCTCGGGCGGCGGCGTCTCGGATGTTTATGTCGTCATGGCCCGCACCGGCGGCGAAGGCGCCAAGGGCGTCTCGGCCTTCGTGGTCGAGAAGGGCGCTGAGGGCCTCAGCTTCGGGGCCAACGAGCGCAAGATGGGCTGGAACGCCCAGCCGACCGCCCAGGTCAATTTCGACAACTGCCGTGTGCCGGTCGAGAACCGCATCGGCCAGGAGGGCGAGGGCTTCCGCTTCGCCATGATGGGCCTGGACGGTGGTCGCCTGAACATCGCCTCGTGCTCGCTGGGCGGCGCCCAGTTCGCGCTCGACACGGCCAAGGCCTATATGGAGACCCGAAACCAGTTCGGCAAAGCCTTGAAGGATTTCCAGGCCTTGCAGTTCAAGCTGGCCGACATGGCCACGGAACTGGAAGCCGCCCGCCTGATGGTGCGCCGCGCCGCCCACGCGCTCGACAATCGCCACCCCGAGGCGACCAAGCTGTGCGCCATGGCCAAGCGTTTCGCCACCGACGCCGGCTTCCAGGTCGCCAATGACGCCTTGCAGCTGCATGGCGGCTACGGCTACCTCCAGGACTATCCGCTGGAGCGCATCGTGCGCGACCTGCGGGTGCACCAGATCCTGGAAGGGACCAACGAGATCATGCGCGTCATCATCGCCCGCGAGCTGTTCCGGCAGTGATCTATCTCTGTCGCCACGGCCAGACCTTCCACAATCGCGAAGGCCGCATGCAGGGCCAGACCGAGTCGGACCTGACGCCGCTGGGCCGCGCCCAGGCCGCGGCCATGGGGGACCTGCTGTTCGACCTGGTCCGACGCGACCCTCCGGCCGATTGGCGCATCGTCGCCAGCCCCCTGCGCCGGGCGCGACACACGGCCGAAACGATCGGTGCGCGCCTTGGCCTGCCGGTGGAATTCGACGATCGCCTGCTGGAGATCAGCGTCGGCGACTGGTCGAACCGTCTGCGCGACGAGGTGAAGCGCGAGACGCCGGCGCTGCTGACAGACCCCGAATGGGCGTTCAAGTCGCCGAACGGCGAGACCTACGAGCACATCATGGGTCGGATATCCGCCTGGCTGGCCGAACAGGCGCCCGAGCCCGAGCGCCGGCTGATTGTGGTCAGCCACGGCATCGCCGGCTGGATGCTGCGCGGCGCCTATGCCGGTCTGCCGCGCGCCGAGGTGATCGGCCAGGACGTGCCGCAGGACGCCATCTTCCGCTTGAGCAACGGCCAGATCGATCGCCTCAGCTGCGCGCCCGTCGCCGAACCCGCCTAGACACGGATCGACATGACCGAAGACCCCGAAGTCCTGATCCGCGTCGAGAAGAACGTCGGCCGCATCACGCTGAACCGGCCCAAGGCCCTGCACGCCCTGACGCTCTCCATGTGCGAGACCATGATCGGCGCGCTGCTGGACTGGCAGGATGATCCCGAGGTCTACATGGTTCTGATCGACCATGCGGGCGAGCGCGGCTTCTGCGCCGGCGGCGACATCCGCATGCTGGCCGACAGCGGCGCCAAGGATGGTGTGGAGGCGCGACGCTTCTTCCACACCGAGTACCAGCTGAACCATCTACTGTTCAGCTATGACATCCCGGTCGTGGCGGTGATGGACGGCGTGGTCATGGGCGGTGGGGTTGGCGTCTCGATGCCGGCGCACGTGCGGATCGCCACCGAGCGCACGACCTTCGCCATGCCGGAGACCGGCATCGGCCTGTTCCCGGACGTCGGCGGCGGCTGGTACCTGCCGCGTCTGCCGGGCAAGGCGGGCCTGTGGCTGGCCCTGACCGGCGCGCGGATCAAAGGCGCGGACTGCATGCGCCTGGGGATCGCCACCCACTTCGTCGAATTCGGCGCCGTCGAGGGGTTGAAGAAGGCCATCATCGCCGACCCGCGCCGCATCGACGAAACGCTGCGCAAATATCGCGCCGACGCCGGCAAGGCCGCCTTGCTGGGCTTCGAGCAGGACCTCAACCGCCTGTTCGTCGGCGACAGCGTCGAGGAGATCGTCGAGTTCCTGACCCTCGACTCCAGCGACTGGGGCAAGGCCCAGTTGGCGGTGATGCAGACCAAGTCGCCTCAGACCCTGAAGGTCGCCTTCGAGCAGCTGAAGCGCGGCGCGGCCATGACCGACTTCGCCGACAACATGGTCATGGAATATCGGATCGGTTCGCGCGTCGTCCGCAAGCACGACTTCATTGAAGGCGTCCGGGCCGTGATCGTCGACAAGGACAACGCCCCGCGCTGGGATCCGGCGCGCCTCGAGGAGGTCACGGAGGCCATGCTGGACGAGATTTTCGCCCCGCTACCGCCCGGCGAGGAATGGACCCCGCTGACGTAGCGAAAGTCCTGGGTTAACGTCGCCCCCAACAAGAACACGTCGGTTCGGAAGGATTGCCATGCGTAAGCCGCTTCTCAGTCTCGTCGCAGTACTCGGCCTCGCCGCCTGCGCGACGCAACCGATGGGGCCTCCGCCGCCTCCGCCGTCCCGTCCGGTCGCCATCGCGCTGCCGCCCTACGTGGCCGCCGCCCTGAGCGATCCGTCGCGTCCGGCCGCCGACATGGTGCGTGACAAGGACCGTCACCCTGGCGAGGTCCTGGCCTTCGCCGGCGTGAAGCCCGGCGCCAAGGTCGCCGACCTGATTCCCGGCGGCGGCTATTTCACGCGCATCTTCGCGAAGACCGTCGGCCCCCGCGGGCGTGTCTACGCCTATGTGCCGGATGAGCTGACCAAGCTGGCCAAGCGCGAGCCGGCGGTGAACGCTATCGCTCGCGACCCGGCCTATTCGAACGTGACGGTGATCCTCAACAAGCTGCCGAACTTCGCCGCGCCCGAGAAGCTGGACCTGGTGTTCACGGCTCAGAACTATCACGACATGCACGACAAGTTCATGGGCCCGGCCGACCTGTCGGTGGTGAACCGCCAAATCTTCAGAGCCCTCAAGCCCGGCGGCGTCTTCCTGGTCATCGACCACTCGGCCGAACCCGGTTCGGGCCTGCGCGACACCGAGACCCTGCACCGCATCGACTCGGCGGTGGTGAAGTCCGAGATCACGGCCGCCGGCTTCATCTTCGAAGGTGAGAGCCGGGTGCTGCGTGACCCGGGCGACAGCCGCAAGGTCAACGTCTTCGACCCGTCCATCCGCGGCAAGACAGACCAGTTCGTTTACAAGTTCAGAAAGCCATCGACCGCGCGATAGGCGGAAAAATATAGGTATATCAACGATAAGAGCCGCGCCCATGAGGCGCGGTTCGCATTTGCAGGGAGCTCCCAATGACGCGCATCGCCTTCATCGGCCTGGGCAACATGGGTGGCGGCATGGCCGCCAACCAAGCCAAGGCGCAACATCACGTCCGCGCCTTCGACCTGTCGGCGGCGACGGTCGAGCGGGCTGTGGCCGCCGGCTGCCACGCGGCGGCTTCGGTGGCCGAGGCAGTGACGGACGCAGAGGTGGTGATCACCATGCTGCCCGCCGGCCCGCACGTGCGGGCGGTCTATGGCGAGCAGATCCTGGCCCATGCGCCGAAGACCGCCCTGCTGATCGACTGCTCGACCATCGACGTCGAGAGCGCCCGCGCAGTCGCAAACCAGGCGGCCGAAGCTGGATTCCGCTTCGCCGACGCGCCGGTGTCGGGGGGAATCATGGCCGCCGAGGCGGGGACTCTGGCGTTCATGGTCGGCTGCGACGCCGACGACTTCGCGGCCGTCGAGGCGGCGCTGGCGCCGATGTCGCGCGTGACGATCCAGGCCGGCGACCACGGCGCGGGGCAGGCGGCCAAGATCTGCAACAACATGCTGCTGGGCGTCTCGATGCTGGGGACCTGCGAGGCCTTCGCCCTGGCTGAGAAACTGGGTCTGGCGGCCGATCGCTTCTTCGAGATCGCCAGCAAGTCTTCGGGCCAGTGCTGGTCGATCACCACCTATTGCCCGGTGCCGGGCGTCGGCCCGCAGACACCGGCCGATCGCCACTACGAAGGCGGGTTCGCCACGGCGATGATGCTGAAGGACCTCAAGCTGGCGCAGGACGCCGCCGCCAAGGCTGGAGCCAGCACGCCGATGGGCGCCCAGGCCGAGGCGCTTTATGCTCTGCTCGACGGCAACGGCTTCGGCGGCAAGGATTTCTCGGCCGCCATCCAGATGTTGCGCGGCAAGCTGGCGGAACTGAACTGAATCGTCCAAGAACCGCCGTCCGCGCGAGTGGTCATTGACGAAATCAATGCGGCCAATCGCGTAATTCAATTTGCTAGGTAGACGCCCTTAGATGGACACTAAGGGCGCTTGGTGCGAAAAGCCGAGCCTGGATTTAGGGGACCGTCGGACCAATCGACCGCCGGTTTAGAGATCGACATGGACTACAAAGCCGCGTTCCGCAGCGCCATCGACCAGATCCGCGAAGAGGGCCGTTACCGGGTCTTCGCCGACCTGAAGCGTCGGCGCGGCGCGTTCCCGCGGGCCACCTGGACCCGCCAGGACGGCTCGGAGCGCGAGGTCGTGGTCTGGTGCAGCAACGACTATCTGGGCCAAGGCCAGAACCCGGTCGTGATGGACGCCATGAAGGCCGCCGTCGACGAGCATGGCTCGGGCTCGGGCGGCACCCGCAATATCTCGGGCACCAACCATGACCACGTCTTGCTGGAGGCCGAGCTGGCCGACCTGCACGGCAAGGAAGCGGCCCTGCTGTTCACCTCCGGCTATGTCTCGAACGAGGCTAGCCTGTCGGTCGTGCAGAAGATCCTGCCTGGCCTGATCATCTTTTCGGACGAACTGAACCACGCCTCGATGATCGCGGGCATCCGCAACGGCGGCGGCCCGCGCAAGGTGTTCCGCCACAACGACCTGGCCCACCTCGAGGAGCTGCTGGCGGCCGCGCCGGCCGACGCGCCCAAGCTGATCGCGTTCGAAAGCGTCTATTCGATGGACGGCGACATCGCCGACCTCGCCGGGACCGTGGCCCTGGCCAAGAAGTACGGCGCGATGACCTACCTCGACGAGGTCCACGCGGTCGGCATGTACGGCCCGCGCGGCGGCGGCGTCGCCGAGCGCGACGGCCTGATGGGCGAGATCGACATCATCGAAGGCACGCTGGGCAAGGCGTTCGGCGTCATGGGCGGCTACATCGCCGGCGACGCCGAAGTGATCGACGCCATTCGCCTGATGGCCTCGGGCTTCATCTTCACGACGTCGCTGCCGCCGGCCCTGGTCGCCGGAGGGCTGGCCAGCGTCCGCTGGTTGAAGCAGCATCCGGAAGTGCGCGAGATCCACCAGGAGCGCGCCGCGACTCTGAAGGCGATGTTCAAGGCCGCCGGTCTGCCGGTCATGGAAAACGAAAGCCACATTGTACCGGTGCTGGTCGGTGATCCGATCCACACCAAGATGATCAGCGACATGCTGCTGGCCGATCACGGCGTCTATGTGCAGCCGATCAACTATCCGACCGTGCCACGCGGCACCGAGCGCCTGCGCTTCACCCCCACGCCGTTCCATACCGACGAGATGATGCGCAAGCTGGTCTCGGCAATGGAGGCGCTGTGGGCCCACTGTAACGTCGCCCGCATGGGCGGCCACGCGGCCTAAAGGGAATACGCGCACTTCAGCTTCGACCGAACCGCATATCGCCGAAACGAGAAACGCCGCCGGACTCCGGCGGCGTTCGCGTGCCTGAAAGGCAAAGGTGTTGAGCGATCAGCTACCGCGCCGCACGCCCTTGCCCAGCCCGATCTTCTTGGCGAAGTCAGAACGACGGGCGGCATAGGCCGGCGCCACCATCGGATAGTCAGGCGGCAGGCCCCATTTGCGACGATATTCCTCGGGGCTCATGTCGTAGTGCGAGCGCAGGTAGCGCTTGAGCATCTTCAGCTTCTTCCCGTCCTCGAGGCAGACGATGAAGTCGTGCTGGACAGAGCGCCCGACCGGCACGGCCGGCTTGGCCTTCTCGAGCGGGCGGGGCGCTTCGCCGCCGCTGTTCAGCGAGGCGAGCGCCTCGTGGACCGTGCGGATCAGGTCCGGAATGGCCGTCTGGGAAACCGTGTTTTGACCCACATAGGCGGCCACGATCTCGGCGCTGAGTCCCAGGATGTCGACGCTGTTGTCGTTCGCCGTGTCCGTGCCGCCGCCCTGAGACGCCATGAGATACCCCATTACCGTTGTTGCTGTTGGTACGCCGCGGGGGTTGAGAGCCGCCCTGCGCCACTGCAACGCACAGCTGAGCATGTGGTTCCGAGATTGATCGCCGCGCCTATCCCGTTAAAGAGGGCGCCTCTGCTGACTCCCCGTAACGCCTGGAGAGCGTCATGACCCAAGCCAACACCAGCGCCTTTTTCGGCGCCGACCTCGCCACCGCGGACCGTGACATCTTCGACCGTATCGGTCGCGAGCTGGCCCGGCAGCAGAACCAGATCGAGCTGATCGCCTCGGAGAACATCGTCTCCAAGGCCGTCTTGCAGGCCCAGGGCTCGATCCTGACCAACAAGTACGCCGAGGGCTATCCGGGCAAGCGCTATTACGGCGGCTGCGAGTATGTCGACGAGATCGAGACGATCGCGATCGAGCGCGCCAAGCAGCTGTTCGGCGCCGGCTTCGCCAACGTGCAGCCGCACTCGGGCTCGCAAGCCAACCAGTCGGTGTTCATGGCGCTACTGCAGCCGGGCGATAGCTTCCTGGGCATGGACCTGGCCGCCGGCGGCCACCTGACCCACGGCTCGCCCGCCAATCAGTCGGGCAAGTGGTTCAAGCCGATCTCGTACACCGTCCGTCAGCAGGACCAGTTGATCGACTATGACGGCGTGGCCGAGATCGCCCAGCGCGAAAAGCCCAAGCTGATCATCGCCGGCGGCAGCGCCTACAGCCGCGAGATCGACTTCGCCAGATTCCGTGAGATCGCCGACAGCATCGGCGCCTATCTGATGGTCGACATGGCCCACTTCGCGGGTCTGGTCGCCGGCGGCGTGTTCCCCAGCCCGATCCCGCACGCCCACGTCGTCACCACCACCACCCACAAGACCTTGCGCGGTCCGCGTGGCGGCATGGTGCTGACCAACGACGAGGCGATCATCAAGAAGGTCAATTCGGCCGTCTTCCCGGGCCTGCAGGGCGGTCCGCTGGAGCACGTCATCGCCGCCAAGGCCGTGGCGTTCGGCGAGGCGCTGCAGCCGGCGTTCAAGGATTACGCCCGTCAGATCATCGCCAACGCCAGGGCGCTGTCGGAGGCTCTGCTGACGTCGGGCGTCAACATCGTCTCGGGCGGCACCGACAGCCACCTGATGCTGGTCGACCTGCGTCCCAAGGGCGTGACCGGGCGTGACACCGAGCACAGCCTCGAGCGCGCCCACATGACCTGCAACAAGAACGGCGTGCCGTTCGACACCGCGCCGTTCACGATCACCTCGGGCGTCCGCCTGGGTACGCCGGCCGGCACGACGCGCGGCTTCAAGGAAGCCGAGTTCACCCGTGTCGGTCAGCTGATCGGCGAGGTCGTCAACGGCTTGGCCGCCAACGGCCCCGAGGGCAATGCAGCGGTCGAGGCGCAGGTCCGTGAGGAAGTGCTGGCCTTGACGGCCCGCTTCCCGATCTACAACTAATAGGCCTGTTAGCGCCGGGGAGGGGCTAGATCATGCGATGCCCATTCTGCGGCCATGCCGAAAGCCAGGTGAAGGACAGCCGCCCGTCGGAAGACGGCGCGGCCATCCGGCGTCGCCGGATGTGCCCGGAGTGCGGCGGCCGCTTCACCACGTTCGAACGTGTTCAACTGCGCGAGTTGATCATTCTGAAGCGGTCGGGCCGCCGTTCGCCGTTCGACCGCGACAAGCTGGTCCGCTCGATCGCCCTGGCCACCCAGAAGCGTCCGGTCGAGGCCGAACGTGTCGAGCGGATGATCAACGGCATCGTCCGACAGCTGGAAAGCATGGGCGAAACCGAGCTGCCGTCGTCGACCGTGGGCGAAATGGTCATGAAGGCGTTGAAATCGCTCGATGACGTGGCCTATGTCCGCTACGCCTCGGTCTACCGGGACTTCAAGGAGACGAGCGACTTCGCGAAGTTCCTGGGTGAAGAAGGTCTGAGCGACGGCGCCGAGGACGAGCTATAGTCCGTTAATCCTTGATGTGTGTTTCTGGTCACGCCGCGAGCGTGGCCGTGGAGATTCGAGTTAGATGGTTGAAGACAACATCCGCCTGCTGATCGTGGAGGGCCGAAGCCATTCGGGGATCTCCGACGAGCTGCTGCGCGGAGCCGCCCAGGCCATCGAGGCCTATGGCGCGGAATACGACGTGATCACGGTCTCCAGCACCTTGCAGATCCCGACCGCCGTGGCCCTGGCCGAGGAAGCCGGCCATCGCCCGGTCGGCGTGCGCTACGACGGATTCGTGGCCTTGGGCTGCATCATCCGCGGGGAGACCTATCATTTCGAGCTGGTCGCCAACGAGACCGCCCGGGGCCTCCAAGATCTGGGCATCGGCAAGCGCCTGCCGATCGGCTTTGGCGTGCTGGCCGTCGATGACGAGAGCCAGGCCTGGACCCGGGCCAGGGTCAGCGAAGGCGATCGCGGCGGCGCCGCCGCCAAGGCTTGCCTCGAGACCATCGCTCTAAAGCGCCAACTGCTGGGACAGGCCCGATGAGCGGCAACCGCATTCAACCGCGCTCGGTCGCGCGCCTCGCCGCCGTCCAGGCGCTGTACCAGATGGAAGTCTCGGGCGCGGGCGTCGATTCGGTGATCCGCGAATTCTCCGAGCATCGCTTCGACCGCGACGTCGAAGGCGAGCGGCTGGCCGCCGCCGACGAGACCTTTTTCGCCGAGCTGGCCAAGGGTGTCGTCACCAACCAGGCCAAGGTCGATCAGGGCATCGTCAAGCGCCTGGCTTCGGGCTGGCGCCTCGAACGGCTGGACGCTACGGCCCGCGCCGTGCTGCGCGCGGGGGCCTTCGAACTGATGTATCGGCCGGACGTTCCGACCGAGGTCGTCATCAATGAGTACGTCGAGATCGCGAAATCCTTTTTCGAAGGACCCGAGTCAGGCTTCATCAATGGCGCCCTCGACGCGATCGCCCGTGATGCACGAGACTGACGAAGACGACTGGTTCGCCGAAGACGACGCCGCGCCCGCCGCGGCGGTCGCGGCTCCGACCGAATTCGATCATATCGCGCGTCTGCTGCGTCCGCTGACGCGGGGCGATCCGGTCGCGCTGGACCTGCTGGACGACGCGGCCGTACTGCCATCGCGTCCGGGCTATGACCTGGTCGTCACCAAGGACGCCATGGTCGCCGGCGTGCACTTCCTGGCCGACGAGGCGCTGGACGTCGTCGCTCGCAAGCTGCTGCGCACCAACCTCTCTGACTTGGCTGCCAAGGCGGCCGAGCCGTACGGTTACTTCCTGGCCGTGGGCTGGCCATCCGGTTCCGACGTGGCCGCCCGCGAGACCTTCGCTCGCGGCTTGGCCGAGGACGGCGCGCTGTTTGACATTTCGCTGCTTGGCGGCGACACCGTCACCACCTCGGGCCCGCTGGTCGTCTCGGCGACGCTGTTGGGCTGGGTCCCGGCTGGCGGGGCGATTCTGCGGCGTGGCGCCAAGGCTGGCGACCGTCTGATGGTCACCGGCACGATCGGCGATGGTTGGCTAGGCCTGCTGGCCCAGTGGGGCGAGGTGATGGACGCCGACGGCGCTCTGCTGCGCCATTACCGCCAGCCCGAACCGCGCGTTCAGCTGCGCGAGGCCATGCGGGTCCACGCCAAGGCCGCCGCCGACGTCTCCGATGGTCTGTTGGCCGACAGCGCCCACCTGGCCAAGGCCAGCGGCTGCCGCGTACGCGTCGATCTTGAGCGCCTGCCGCTGTCGCCGGGCGGCCAAGCTTGGCTGGATCAACAACCCGAGCAGGTCGAAGGCCGTATTTCCCTGGCCTCTGGCGGCGACGACTACGAGATCGTCTGCGCCGTCGATCCCAACGAGGCCTGGGCCTTCCGCGTGGCCGCCGCCGCCGCGGGCGTGAAGGTCAGCGAAATCGGCGAGTTCGTCGAAGGCGAGGGCGTCTCGGCCTACTACAAGGGGCGCGACGTGACGCCCTCGCGCCTGGGCTGGCTGCACGGCTGAGCCGCTGACCTTTCGACGATTAGGCCAATCTCAAGGCCTGTCGGGTTATGGGAGGTCGCCATGACCGGTCGTCTCGCTCCTTCTCGCCGTCTTTTCCTCGCTGCCGCCTGCGCCGCCTATGGCGCATGGGCGGCCAGTCCGGCCCTGGCCAACGCCAAGAAAGAGAAGAAGGAGGGCGGCGAACAGGCGCTCGATCCTTCCTACAAGCTGGGCTCGATGACCATTCCGATCATCTACAATGGTCGGATCGTGAACTACGTCTTCGTCGCCATGACCCTAACCTTGACCTCCGGCACGGAGGTTCAGGCGTTCAAGGACAAGGAGCCGGCCCTGCGCGACGCGATCGTGCGGGCGGCCTACAGGGCCCCGTTCACGCGCGCCGACAGCTGGAAAGAAGTCGACGGCCCCCGCCTGACCGGCTTCGTGATGGGGCAGTGCGCCAGTCTATTCGGCAAAGGCAAGGTCGCCTCGGTCGAGATCGTCAAGCAGATCCCTCGCCAGCAGTTGATGCCGCCCAGGCCGAACGTCGTGAAAGCGGGCGCGAACTCTAGTCTGAACCCCTGATTCCGCTTTCGCGGCCAAGCTTTGCCCCTGAAAAGGCTTGCGCCGACACGGGTTGCGCGCCTCTCGGCCATCTGACAGTCTCATTCGCATGACGCCGTTCGAGCGTCATGCAAGGGAGCATCGAGGGGGTACGAGGCCAAAGGCCCGCCCGTCGATCCGGGCGGCGGTGTGGCGTTCGTCATTCCTCCAGTCGCCGGGACCGGCGTCCCCCTTTTGATTTGGAAGCGCGAAGGGGCGATGAACGAATGAGTCTTTGGCTTTATCTGGCCATCGGGGCCGGGCTGCTGGCGGTGCTGTACGGCGCCGTGCAAGCGGCCAGTCTGATGCGGGCCTCGGCCGGCAATGCAAGGATGCAGGAGATCGCCGCGGCGATCCAGGAAGGGGCCCAGGCCTATCTGCGCCGGCAATATCTTACCATCGCGATCGTTGGCGCGGTCATCCTCGTCATCGTCTATCTTCTGCTCGGTCAGTGGGCCGCCCTCGGCTTCCTGGTTGGCGCAGTGCTTTCGGGCGCGGCCGGTTTCGCGGGCATGCTGATCTCGGTCCGGGCCAATGTCCGCACCGCCCAGGCCGCGTCCGAAAGCCTGGCGAAAGGTCTGTCGCTGGCCTTCACCTCCGGCGCCATCACCGGCATGCTGGTGGCTGGCTTCGCCCTGCTGGGCGTGGCGGGCTACTACTGGGTGCTGACGGGCGTTCTAGGCCTGGAACCGACCAGCCGCGGCGTTGTCGACGCCCTGGTCGCCCTGGGCTTCGGCGCCTCACTGATCTCGATCTTCGCCCGTCTGGGCGGCGGCATCTTCACCAAGGGCGCCGACGTGGGCGGCGACCTGGTGGGCAAGGTGGAAGCGGGCATCCCCGAGGATGATCCCCGCAACGCCGCCACGATCGCCGACAACGTGGGCGACAACGTCGGCGACTGCGCCGGCATGGCCGCCGACCTGTTCGAGACCTATGCGGTTACCACGGTCGCCA
Source organism: Caulobacter sp. P4_E5 (assembly GCF_056401555.1). Lineage (NCBI taxonomy): Bacteria > Pseudomonadati > Pseudomonadota > Alphaproteobacteria > Caulobacterales > Caulobacteraceae > Caulobacter > Caulobacter sp. P4_E5. Next base: position 30,252 of record NZ_JBFUJD010000027.1, on the reverse strand, counting down.
CCATGGTGCTGGCGGCGATCTTCTTCCGCGGAACCGAGGTCGTCGGCGCGATGATGCTGCTGCCGCTGGCCATCTGCGCGGTCTGCATCGTCACCTCGATCATCGGCGCGTTCTTCGTCCGCCTGGGCAAGAGCCAGAACATCATGGGGGCCCTGTACAAGGGCCTGATCGTCACGGGCGTCCTGTCGATCCCGGCCGTCTGGTACGTGCTGCACGATCTGATCCCGACCGCGGTCGTGACGGCCACGCGCACCTACACCGCCGACGGCCTGTTCTATTGCGGTCTGGTCGGCCTGGCGGTCACCGCCGCCATCGTGATGATCACCGAGTACTATACCGGCACCAACTTCCGCCCGGTGAAGTCGGTGGCCCAGGCTTCGGTCTCGGGTCACGGCACCAACGTGATCCAGGGCCTGGCCATGTCGCTGGAATCGACGGCCCTGCCGGCCCTGACCATCATCGTCGGCATCGTGGTCACCTATAACCTGGCGGGCCTGTTCGGCATCGCCATCGCCACCACGACCATGTTGTCGCTGGCCGGCTTCATCGTCGCCCTGGATGCTTTCGGTCCAGTCACCGACAACGCTGGCGGCATCGCCGAGATGGCCGGCCTGCCGCCGGAGGTCCGCGTCACCACCGACGCCCTGGACGCCGTGGGCAACACCACCAAGGCCGTCACCAAGGGCTACGCCATCGGTTCGGCGGGCCTGGGCGCGCTGGTGCTGTTCGCGGCCTATACCGAGGACCTGAAGTTCTTCTCGGCCAATGCGGTGCCGGGCAGCTTCTTCGACGGCATGGGGCCGGTGACCTTCGACCTGTCCAACCCGTACGTCGTGGTCGGTCTGCTGTTCGGCGGCCTGCTGCCGTTCCTGTTCGGCGGCATGTCGATGACCGCCGTCGGCCGTGCGGCCGAGTCGGTCGTCGCCGAGGTGCGCCGCCAGTTCCGCGAGAACCCAGGCATCATGACCGGCGAGGTCAAGCCCGAGTACGGCAAGGCCGTGGACATCCTGACCAAGGCCGCCATCCGCGAGATGATCGTGCCCAGCCTGCTGCCGGTGGTCTCGCCGGTGGTGCTGTTCTTCGTGATCAAGGCTATCGCCGGCAAGGTCGACGCCTTCGCCTCGCTCGGCGCCATGCTGATGGGCGTGATCGTCACCGGCTTGTTCGTCGCCATCTCGATGACCAGCGGCGGCGGCGCCTGGGACAACGCCAAGAAGGTGATCGAGGAAGGCTTCACCGACAAGAACGGCGTCCTCCACACCAAGGGCTCGGAGGCCCACAAGGCCGCCGTCACTGGCGACACCGTCGGCGACCCCTACAAGGACACCTCGGGTCCGGCCGTGAACCCGATGATCAAGATCACCAACATCGTGGCCCTGCTGCTGCTGGCAGTGCTGGCCCACGGCGGCTGATCCTCGGCATCGGCCCGAAACTGGAACGCCCCGGAGGAAACTCCGGGGCGTTTTGTTTTCGAGCGCTCGCGTGAACCTCAGTAGACGTCTTCGTGGTCCAGCTCGGCCAAAGCGTCCTGGATTTCGACCTGCGGCGCGCCGCGACGTTCGACACCTTGAAAATCGTGATCGATCTTCCGGCGACGGCAGGGGCCGAAATACTCGCTGACCCGGACGAAGGGGCGGGGATTGTTCACGACCTCGTTGATGCGGTGCATGACCCCGCGCGCGGTCAGCGGCTTGGCCAGAAATTCCGTCACGCCGGCCATGAGCGCATCGTTCAGTGACTGCCGGGTGGCGTGACCCGTCATCATGATGATCGGCACATAGGGGTTGGGGCTGGCCGTCGAGGTGCGGATCCAGCGGATGAAGGCCAAGCCGTCGACCGGATGCATCATCAGATCGGTGAAGATCAGGTCGATCTCCTGGCTCTGGAAGATCTTGAGGGCGTCCAGCCCGTCGCCAGCCTCGCGAACCCGGCGCACGCCCGCCGCCTTCAGGATTTCACTGACGACTTTCCGCATGTTCGCATTGTCATCGACAAGCAGAACCGACACATCGCGAAGATCCATGCTCTCCACAGTGCGCCTCCCACAGCTGCCGTGAATTCGCATCGCCAAATCTCAGGCGATCAGAGTCTGAAATTCACTCAATTTGGGTTTAGGAAGTGTTTAGGGTGCGGAAATCTGTCATTATTAAGAAGGTCAATCTCAAATTCACTGTAAATGGGCGAGCTCTACTTACCCTCCCCAGTAGAGGATTCTCGCGTCACAAAACCGACGCGCGAAAAAGCCGCCCGCCTCGCGGCGGACGGCTTTCAAAATCTTCTGGATCGCCGGCGCTGGATTTTAGCGGCGTTCGCCCGGACGCTGGCCCGGAGCCTCGTCGTCCTGCGGGAGCATGCCGCCGCGACCGACGTTGCCGAGCAGCTGCTCCAGGATCGTCATCTCGCGACCGCGGGTCGGAGTTTCGCGACCGTTATAGGCGATCACCTTGCCGTCCTTCAGCGTGAAGGTGTTCACCGAGGCGACCTTTTCGTCGGCCGGGTTGAACTTGATCGCGACCACGTCGCGCTTGATCACGCGTGGCATGTAGAAGGCCACGCGGTCGGTGGTTTGCGAGATGTAGTACCAGGTGTTCTGGTCGAAGGTCGAAACCGCCGACGGCGAACCCAGCTTTTCCATCAGGGTCGACTTGCTGTCCTCGCCCACCTTCATGTCGGCGGGCTTGGCCTCGATGGCCTGGAAGCCGGAATAGCTCGTCAGCGGCGTGCAGGCCGAAGTAGACAACGCCAGGGCCAGGATGGCGGCGGCGAAAACGGCTGGGCGAGACATCAAGGCTCCGGAACCGGAAAAAATGCAGACTTTGACCTATCGCCCGCGGGGGCTTAGTTCAATGCCCGCGTGAAAGCGGACCCCGCGCATAGCGGGATGTCGCGGCGAAATCGAGGCGTTTCATGTTTCTGGACAGGTTGCTCAAGCCCAGGCCCGCCAAGGCGGCGGGGGCCAAGCTGTATGCTTCGGCGGTCGGGCAGGCGCGGTCCGCGGTCTTTTATCGTGATTTCGGCGTCCGCGACTCGCTGGAGGGCCGTTTCGAGCTGTTCAGTCTGCATGTGATCTTTCTGATCGAGCGGTTGAAGGGGCAGGGCGACGCGGCGGCCGAGACCTCGCAGGCGGTCTTCGACTCATATGTGAAGGGCCTGGACGACGCTTTCCGCGAAATCGGCGTGGCCGACACCGCGGTCGGCAAGAAGATGAAGAAGCTGGCCGGCGCCTTCTATGGCCGCCTGAAAACCTATGACGACGCGCTCGCGACTTTGCCGGACACGACGGCCGTCACCGATTTCCTCACGCGCACGGCGTTCGAGGAGCGCGGGGAGGGCGACGTGGCGGCCTTGAGCGCCTATCTGATCAAGACGCGCGCGTCGCTGGCGGAACAGCCGCTGGAGGCCCTGCTGCAAGGAGACGTGACTTGGCCGAACCCGTGACCGCCCCCTGGCCCTGCGAGATCCCGCTGGCCCAGGTCGACCGCGGCGCCGTGAAACTGCGCCTGGAGCCGACGGCCGAACAGCGCAAGGCCATCGCCAAGCAACTGAACCTCGTCAGCCTGGAAGAGTTCAGCGCCGAGGTGTTCCTGACCTCGTGGCTGGACGGGGCCGAGGTCTCGGGCCTGCTGCGCGCTCGCATCCTCCAGACCTGCAGCGCCACCGCCGACGATTTCGAAACGCCGATCGACGCCCGCTTCGACCTGCGGGTCCTGCCGGCCAACAGCAAGAACGCGCCACAGGACGAGGACAGCGGCGACCTGGGCGTGGACCCAGACGCCGACGATCCGCCGGACGTGCTGGACGGCGATAAGATCGACGTCTCGGGCTATATCGTCGAGCACTTGGCGCTGGAGTTGGATCCGTTCCCCCGTAAGCCAGGCGCGGTGTTCGTTCAGCCGCCGGAGCCGGTCGAACTTTCCCCGTTTTCGGCGCTGAAGGGCCTTAAATTGAAGGACGAGGAAGCCTAAGGCAGGCCGACTCGACCGCTTGCGTGATATTCACGCGGATGTATCGTCCGCCGCCTTGAGGGCGGCGTGACCGCCTGCCGGAGCTCACTGCGCCACGTGTCCCAATCCGTAGTCATCTCCGTCGACGCCATGGGCGGCGACCACGGCCCCTCCATCGTCGTGCCTGGTGTCGCCCAGGTGGCCCAGGCCATGCCCGGAGTGCGGTTCCTGCTGCATGGGGATGGCGAGAAGATCCAGGCTGAACTTGCCAAGCATCCCGCCGCCAAGGCGGTCAGCGAGGTCCGCCACTCCGACAAGGCCATCGGGATGGACGAGAAGCCCGCCCAGGCCATGCGCCGGGGCAAGGGCTCCAGCATGTGGAACGCCATCGAGACGCTGCGCGAAGGCGAGGCTCAGGCCTGCGTCTCGGCGGGCAACACCGGCGCTCTGATGGCCATCTCCAAGCTGATCCTGCGGATGGGCGCGGACCTGGAGCGCCCGGCCATCGTCGCCAACTGGCCCAACATGAAGGGCGTGACGACGGTCCTGGACGTCGGCGCCAACGTCGAAAGCGATGCGGCCCAACTCGTCGAGTTCGCGATCATGGGGGCCGCCTTCCACCACGCCGTGCACGGCGCCAAGCGCCCGACCGTGGGCCTGCTGAACGTCGGCTCCGAAGACCAGAAGGGCCATGAAGAGGTCCGTGAGGCTCACGCCATCCTGCGCGAGGCCAAACTCGACTTCGATTATCACGGCTTCGTCGAGGGCAACGACATCGCCTACGGCACGGTCGACGTGGTCGTCACCGACGGCTTCACCGGCAATGTCGCGTTGAAGACGGCCGAGGGCCTGGCGCGGTTTTTCTCGAACGAGATCAAGATCACCTTGACCTCGGGTCCCATGGCCATGTTGGGCGCCCTGATCGCCTCGGGCGCGCTGAAAAAGATGCGCCAGCGCCTGGATCCGAGCCGGGTGAACGGAGCCCCGCTGTTGGGCCTGAATGGCATCGTGGTGAAAAGCCATGGCGGCGCGGACGCGGGCGGGTTCGCCTCGGCCATCCGAGTCGCGACCAACCTCGCGCGCAGCGATTTCCGCGCCGAGATCGACAGAAATCTGAAACGCCTGACCGCTGTCGCGGCCACGGACGCGCCCGTCGACGGGCAAGGTCCTGGCGTGGATGCCCAGGGAGCGGCCGAGTGAGCGTAACCCGCAGCGTAGTAACCGGCGTCGGCGCGTATCTGCCGCCCAAGGTCGTTACCAATGACGACCTGGCCAAGTTCGTCGACACCAGTGACGAATGGATCGTCGAGCGCACGGGGATCCGCCAGCGCCATCAGGCCGCCGACGACCAGCCGGTCTCGGATCTCGCCGCCGAGGCCGCCAGGGAAGCTCTGGCGGCGGCCGGCAAGACGGCCGCCGACGTCGATCTGATCATCGTGGCCACCACCACGGCCGACCTGACCTTCCCGGCCGTCGCCACCATCGTCCAACGCAAGCTGGGCGCGCCCGTTGGCATCGCCTTCGACGTCCAGGCCGTCTGCTCGGGCTTCGTCTACGCCCTGAGCGTCGCCGACGGCTTCGTGGCGCGTGGCCACGCCAAGTGCGCCCTGGTCATCGGGGCCGAGACCATGACCCGGCTGATGGACTGGAGCGACCGTGGCACCTGCGTGCTGTTCGGCGACGGCGCCGGCGCGATCGTGCTGGAGCCCCAGGAAGGCGAGGGGACCACGGCCGACCGCGGCATGCTGGGCTTCGCTCTGCGCGCCGACGGGACCAAGCAGGACCTGCTCTATGTGGACGGCGGCGTCTCAACCACCGGCACGGTCGGCAAGCTGCGGATGCTAGGAAACCAGGTCTTCAAGCACGCCGTGATCAACATATCCGAGGCCATTCACGCCGCCTCCGCCAATGCCGGCGTCGAGGTCGCGGATGTGGACTGGTTCATCCCGCACCAGGCCAACCAGCGCATTTTGGCCGGGGTGGCCCATCGCTGCGGCATCGACGAGGAGAAGGTGATCTCGACGGTCGCCATCCACGCCAACACCTCGGCGGCCTCGATTCCGCTGGCTTTCGCCCACGGAGTCAAGGACGGGCGCATCAAGCCGGGCGATCTGCTGCTACTTGAAGCCATGGGGGGCGGCCTGACCTGGGGCGCCTGCGTCCTGCGCCTTTAGGGCGCAGCTTGCGCGGCCTTGTCGCCGGGCATGAACTCATGACGTTGAGCCTTTGACTTCATGTGATAATCACGGCATGAGGTCGTCGGTGAACTTGAGTGCGGCCGGTCGAGCGCGGTCGTGAAAAGCTCGAATTCGCCGCGAGTGCTCCATCAGAGGCTGCCTATCGGGCCGCCAAGATACGCGTGAAGGGGGTTGCATGAAGGGCGCTACTTTGACCCGAGCCGACCTGTGCGAGGCGGTTCATGAAGAGGTCGGATTGACCCGTCAGGACTGCGCCGGCCTTGTCGAGCGCACCCTGGATCTCGTGGCCGAGGCGCTTGAAGAGGGCGAGACGGTCAAGCTTTCGGGCTTCGGGGTCTTCCAGGTCCGTTCAAAGCGTGCCCGCATGGGCCGCAATCCCAAGACTGGCGAGCCAGCCGAAATCGAACCCCGTCGGGTGATCGGCTTCCGCGCCTCGCAGGTCATGAAGGCGCGAATCGACCGCGCCCTGGGCGACTAGGGATTCATGCGGTGGCGAAGGGGCCGAACGCCTTCCGCACGATTTCCGAGGCCGCGGAGGAGCTTGGCGTGCCTCAGCACGTCCTGCGCTTCTGGGAAACCAAGTTCTCTTTCATTCGCCCGATGAAGCGGGCCGGCGGGCGGCGGTTCTATCGCCCGCAGGACGTGGCCGTGCTGAACGGCGTGCGCACCCTGCTGCATAGCGAAGGCCTGACCATCAAGGGCGTGCAGAAGCTGCACCGCGACCATGGCCTGGCCCAGGTGATCGCCGCGGGTCTTGGCTCGAACGGTTCGGCCAGCCTTGATCCCGACATCGACTATGATGCGTCCGAGGCGCGGAATCGGCGTTTGGGTGGTGAGACGCGCGATCGCCTGGCCTTCGCGCTGGATGATTTGACCGCCATAAAATCGCGTTTGGACGGTCTTCTGACCCGCGGTTGATTTGGTCTGAAATCGGTGTTGCCCAAGGCCGGAGCGGCCCCTATAAGGGCGCTCCTTCCGCGTCGGAGCGTGGCGCAGCCTGGTAGCGCACTTGACTGGGGGTCAAGGGGTCGCAGGTTCGAATCCTGTCGCTCCGACCATTTCCTTCGGGAAGATAGCGGAAGCTGGAAAGGGTCGCCGAAAGGCGGCCCTTTTTCGTATGCAAAAACGGTCGTTTCACATTTGACTGTTGTGTCAAAATAAAATTAACCAAATGGGGCAGAGACTTAAGCTCAAGCTTACGGTGGAGACCGGGCATGGGCAGGATGTTCCTGAGTGGCGTTCTAGCTTCGACCTTGTTGATCACCGGCTGCGGCACGACGCCTTATAGTGTCGGCGCGGCGCCCAGCAGCGCCAGCCTGGCGCATTACCAGAGCGGCCGTCCAACCTTGATTTCACGCGCCGGGGCAGGGGTGATCGAGCTCACGCCTCTGGCCTCGGAGTTCCAGGATCGTATCGTCCTGGCGGTGACGGCGATCAATACGGGCGTCGCGCCTCTGAACTTCGGATACGAGAATGTCGGGGCGATCTACGAGGACGGCGGAACCGCGAATCTGATCGCGGTCCCGGCTCTGCAGCGCGAGGCCAGGGAGCGTTCTCGGGCCAGAGGCCCGGTTTCGAGCGAGGCCATTTCGGCGACCGTCTACGGTGTCGACGCGGAGGCGATCATCGATTCATATGGCCGACCAGCCGCGCCCGAGACCCTGGGCCTTCTGCGGACCACGACGATCGATCCGCGACACATGACGACGGGCCTGATCGTGCTCGAAAAGCCCTGGCTGAACGATCGAGTCCGAACCTTGGCCGTGAATATCGAGTTCGGCGGGACGGGGCATACCTTCAGGCTGGCGATCGCGCGGCGTGGGGTGCTGCTGCCCCTGGGCGGCGTCGCCGCCGCGGCCCGTTTCGACACCGCCGAGGGGCTTCAAACCTTGCCGTTGATCGCACCTCTCCAGGCGCGCCAAGTTTCACGCCCAGCCGTCCAGTCGCCGCGGAAGGGTCCAGCGCCGGTGGCGCGGCTTGACGCTTCCGCATCCAAGATCCACCGGCAAGCCCCCGTTCAAGCATCGCGGCAGGCGCCGCCACGCCCTCCGGCGCGGGTCGCCACGACCTACACGCTCCAGGCGGCGAGGCCGGTTCAGGTCTCGAGGCTGCCCGCACAAGCTTCGCGGCAGGTTTTCCAGCGCCAGGCGGTGCGGTTCGACCCCTATGCTCGGCCGGAGGCTCAGCGCGGCGTCATCGATTGAGGTGTTAGAGCCGCTTGTCGGCCTTGCCCATCCACGACAGCAGCGGAATCAGCGGCAGGCCCCAGCCCAGGCCGAACACCACGAAATAGGCGAGGTGGACCAAGCGGTTCTGCGGCAGGCGGTCGTAGAGGCTGGTGAAGGCCCAGACGTAGGCGGCCAGGAACACCAGGATCCCGATCGAGCCGATCAATTTACGAAGGCGAGCCGGGATGAGGGGAGCGCTCACGCGGTTCTCCGAAAGAGGCCGAGCACGGCCAGGAATAAAATCGCGCCCACGCTGGAGACGACCAGCTCGCCGGCGAAGCCGGGCAGATGAAGGTCGATGCGCGAAGCGATGAACGCTCCGATGAACGAGCCGATCACGCCGATCAAGAGCTTGATGAACAGCGAGTGGCGCCGTCCCAGCACCAGATCGGCGATCCAGCCGGCCAGGATGCCGATCACCGCCGCCGCGAAAACGCCCATGCCGCTCATCGCCTTCTCCGCCCCCAGAGCCCGGTTTCTCGCACGAAGCAGAGGCGCCGTCATGCGGGTCCACAGAGACATTGATGCGCGTAAGCGTCGGGCGTAGGGAAGTCACGCCGCATTTCGGCCCAGAAGTGACGCTTTTCCGACCCTATGACGTCTTTCCTGCGTTCCGACCGTTCGCGCCCCGTCGCGATTTGGCTCTTCATCGTCGCCGCCATGGTGTTTGCCATGGTCGTCGTCGGTGGGGCGACCCGCCTGACGGGTTCGGGGCTCTCGATCACCCAGTGGAAACCGATCATGGGCGCGCTGCCGCCGATGTCGGAACAGGCCTGGCGCGAGAGCTTCGAGCTCTACAAGAAGATCCCCCAGTATCAGTTGGTGAACCCCGACATGACCCTGGATGGATACAAGGGCATCTTCTGGTGGGAATGGGCGCACCGCCTCCTAGGGCGCACGGTGGGCGTGGTGTTCGCCATTCCGTTCGTCGCCTTCCTGATCCGCCGCGACATCCCGCGCCGCCTGATCTGGCGCTGCGCGGTGATGTTGGGTCTGGGCGGCCTGCAAGGCCTGGTCGGCTGGTGGATGGTGTCGAGCGGGCTGTCCGAGCGCGTCTCCGTCGCGCCCGAACGGCTGATGTTGCATCTGGGTCTGGCGTTGGCCTTGTTCGTCGTCCTGATCTGGACGGCGCTGGACGCCTGGAGCGGCTCGCCTCGCGTGGAGGAGCGCTCGGCCTGGCGTGGCTGGGCGCTGGCCTTCCTCGGCGCGGTGTTCTTCCAGAGCCTGCTGGGCGCGCTGGTGGCCGGCAACGACGCCGGCCTCGTCTACAATGACTGGCCGCTGATGAATGGCCATCTGTTCCCGGCGGACTATGTCGGCCAAGGCTTCTGGGGCACGCTGGCCCATAGCCAGGGCGCGGTGCAACTGCATCACCGGCTGGCGGCCTACGCTCTGTTCGTCGGCGGCGTCGTCATCGGCGTCGTCGCCCAGCGCGACCGTCCGCTGGCGGCGGGCAGCAAGGCTGTCGCGCTGATGGTCGCGGGTGTCGTGGCTCTGCAAGCGGGCCTTGGCGTCTGGACTCTGATGGCCGGCGTGCCGATCGCCCTGGGCGTGCTGCACCAGGCCGGCGCGGCCCTGCTGCTGGCGACCGCCACCGTGTTCGCCTGGCGCGTGCGTCGGCCCTGATTTCTGGCGTCCACGCTGTAGTCGACCGTCAGGCCCTGACGGTCGACCAGGGCCCGGTGATCGCCAGGGTGATGCCAGGGTTCTGGATATTGACGAACAGCGTGCCGCCATCCGGCGAGAAGCAGGAGCCGGCGAACTCGGAATTGCCGGTGAAGACGTTGCGGCCCAGGGTGTAGACCTTGCCCTGGGGCGTCACCCCGCGCAGGTGGTTGCGCAGCGTGTCTGAATAGCGGTCCTCGCAGACGATGACGTGGCCCCACGGGGCGACGACCAGGTTGTCGGCATAGTCCAGCACGCGGTCGTTCTGGCTTTCGACGAACAACTGCAGCTTGCCCGGTTGGTCCGTCTCGCCGGCCTGGCCCTCGGCGGCCGAAGGAACGTAGCGGAAGATCTGGCCCGAGCCGGCCGCGCCGCCGGCCGTGCAGGCGAAATAGAGCTCGCCCTGGCCGAAGAACACGCCTTCGCCCCGGCAGAAGACCGCCGCGCCCTTGGCGTAGCCACGCCGGCGCAGGTCGTCATAGGGGTTGTCGACACCGTCCAGATCGATCCAGCGCACGGCCTTCCAGCCGCCGCGCGGGAAGGTCTTTTCCTCTTGGTTGCGAGTGTCGCCGCCCTCCGGCGCATCGACCAGGCCCAAGGCCTGAAGTCGGCCGCCCGCGCCGAGATTGCGCCGATCATTCGGCAGGAAGCGGTAGAAGAGGCCGTCGGCGACGTCCTCGGTCATATAGACCACGCCAGTTCGCGGATCGATGCAGGCGGCTTCGTGCTTGAAACGGCCCAGCGCCGTCAGGGCGACCGGTTGGACCAGGCCGACGTGGGCGCTGGGCACCTCAAAGACGTAGCCGTGGCTTTTGCCGACCTCCAGCCCCGATTCCAGCGTCGTCTCCTCGCAGGTCAGCCAGGAGCCCCAGGGCGTAACGCCGCCGGCGCAATTGACGATCGTACCGGCCAAGCTGAGGTGCTGGCGCTCGGTCTGGCGGGTCTTCAGATTATAGAGCTGTGTCGTCGTGCCGCCGGGCAGGGGGCGTTCGCCGTTGTGGAAGTCCCAGACCTTGGCGCGATCGATGCGATCGACCAGGTGGCCGGAGAGGCCGAAGGCCCCGTTGTGCAGGTCACTGACCGATAGTTCGTGGTTGCGCACCAGCAGCACACGGTCGGCGTCGACGGGAAAGCAGCCCATGCCGTCGGCCTTGCCTGGGACCAGGAAGCCGTCGCTCATGGTCTCGCCGGCCTGGGCGATGACTTGGTAGCGAAAGCCCACCGGCAGATCGAGCATACCCTTGGGGTCGTCGACCAAGGGGCCGTAGCCTTCGACCTCGTTCAGATAGGTCTCGGCCTCGACCGCCTCGTCCTGGGCGCGGGCGGAGAAGGCGCCGAAGGCCAGGCTGGTGGCGGCGGCGCCGAGGAAGCTTCTGCGGGAAAAAGACATGGATCGCGCCCGTGCGTGAGGTGACTGGCCGGGAGCTATGCCCATCATTGATGACGGTTCGAACACAGCGATGTGGTATTATAATACCGCAGTCCATATCTCTTTGTATTATATGGGTTTTGTAAGTTTCTGGGTGCGCTGTTGTTGACAGGTCGCGAACCCTCCTGTACCTGCCGCGCCTCACACGGACGAAGCCGGCTTTCTCGGGTTCGGACGCCCAGAAATTACGGATCAATCCCATGCAAAAGACCACGGCTTCCCTGAAGCCCGCCGAGGTCGAGAAGAAGTGGATCGTGGTCGACGCCCAGGACGCCGTTGTCGGTCGTCTGGCGACGTTCATCGCCATGCGTCTTCGCGGCAAGCACCGTCCTGACTACACCCCGCACGTCGACTGCGGCGACTTCGTCGTCGTGATCAACGCCGACAAGGTGAAGTTCACCGGCAAGAAGCTGGACGACAAGGTCTACTACCGCCACACCGGTCACCCGGGCGGCGTCAAGTCGACCACCCCGCGCAAGGTTCTGGGCGGCAAGTTCCCGGAACGCGTCCTGGAAAAGGCCGTCGAGCGCATGCTGCCGAAGGAAAGCCCGCTTGCTCGCAAGCAGCTGACCCACCTGCTCATCTACAACAACGGCGAGCACCCGCACCAAGCGCAAAGCCCGGAAGTCGTCGACTTCGCGGCGCGCAACGCCAAGAACACCCGGAGCATCTAAGCCATGACCGACGCACAAGGCTTTGACGCGCTGGCCAGCCTGTCCAGCAACCCGGTGGCCGCTTCGGTGGAACCCCAGATCGACGCCCAAGGCCGCGCCTACGCGACCGGCAAGCGCAAGAACGCGATCGCTCGCGTCTGGATCAAGCCGGGCAAGGGTTCGATCACCATCAACGGCCGGGACCAGGAAGTTTACTTCGCCCGTCCGGTGCTGCGCATGATGATCGCCCAGCCTCTGGAAGTGACCGATCGCCTCGGTCAATTCGACGTCGTCGTGACCGTGGAAGGCTCGGGCCTCTCGGGTCAAGCCGGCGCCATCCGTCACGGCCTGTCCAAGGCTCTGACCCTTTATGAGCCCGGCCTGCGCCCGGTCCTGAAGCCGCACGGCTTCCTGACCCGCGACAGCCGCGTGGTCGAGCGTAAGAAGTACGGCAAGGCCAAGGCCCGTCGTAGCTTCCAGTTCTCGAAGCGCTAAACGCGGCTCGCACGCGTTTGGAAGAGGGCGCTTCGGTCATCCGAAGCGCCCTTTTTCTTGTCCATTTCACCTTATGTCTGGATCGGAGTCCGCCATGGCGAACGCCCCCAAGGTCTTCATCGACGGTGAAGCCGGCACCACCGGCCTGCAGATCCGTGAGCGCCTGACTGGCCGCACCGACCTGCAGCTGGTCTCGATCGATCCCGACAAACGCAAGGACGCCGCCGCCCGCGCCGAGATGCTGAACGGCGCGGACGCCGTGATCCTGTGCCTGCCCGACGATGCGGCCAAGGAAGCCGTGTCGTTGGTGACCAACCCCGACACCGTGATCATCGACGCCTCGACCGCCTATCGCACCGCCGAGGGCTGGGCCTACGGCTTCGCCGAACTCGACAGCGAGCAACGGAGCAAGATCGCCGCGTCCAAGCGGATCTCCAATCCGGGCTGCTATCCGACCGGCGCCATCGCCCTGACGCGGCCGCTGGTCTCGGCCGGCATCCTGCCGCCGGAGCTGCCGGTCTCGTACAACGCCGTCTCGGGCTACAGCGGCGGCGGCAAGGCGATGATCGCCGAGTTCGAGGACGAGAGCGCCGCCAACCACACCAAGGTCCCGTACCGCATCTACGGGCTGTCGATGAGCCACAAGCATGTGCCGGAGATGCAGAAGCACGGCGGCCTACTGAGCCGGCCGATCTTCATGCCCGCCGTGGGCCGCTATCTTCAAGGCATGATCGTCGAGATGCCGCTGCACTTCTCGACTCTGAATGGCGCGCCGTCGTTGGGCGACATCCACGCCGCGCTCTGCAAGCACTACAAGGGCGAGAAGTTCATCGAGGTCGCCTCGCTGGAGGAGGCCAAGGGCCTGTCGACCCTGGACCCCGAGGGGCTGAACGGCACCAACCGGCTGAAGCTGTTCGTGTTCGGTTCGGACACCAGCGGCCAAGCGCGCCTGGTGGCCTTGCTCGACAACCTGGGCAAGGGCGCTTCGGGCGCGGCGGTTCAGAACCTGAACATCGCCCTGGGCCTGAAGGAAGACGCGGGCCTCTAGGCCTCGGCGTCTACACTCGCCAGCGGTAGTGGCCGGCGGCCTTGTGCAGCTTGAACACCCATAGCGGCTCCTCTCGAACGCCGTCGCCGATATTGTGCGCCACGCGCGCATGCTGCGGGCCGTCGACCACCACGCCCAGGTGCGGACGGCCGCCGGCGGCCAGCCGCCAGGTCAGCACGTCGCCGGGCTGGGGCGCGTCGAACCCGTCCCCGCTGAATGGCCGCGAGCCGCCGACGGTCAGCTGGGCGTCCTGACGCGCGAGGTAGGTTTCCAGGTTCAGCACCCGCCGATGGTCGATATTGGCGTCTGGCCTGGTCAGGCCCCAGGCCCGGCGCGAGGGATAGGCCTCGAAGGCGCGGACCATGTCCTCGTGCACCCGCTTCTGCAGATCGACGTTCCAGGCGTCACGGGCGGCCCGGATCAATACGTCCGAACAGACGCCGCGCGTGCGCAGCACGTCGCCGTTCGGATAGCCGATCGAGCGGTAGCTGGGATCGTAGTCGACCGTGATCCCGATCTGCGCGCGGGCCGCCGCGGCCAGTTTCGCGCCCGCATTCTGGATCAGGGCGTGGCTGGGCCCGCCGCGCGCCAGGAACGGCGTGGCGGCGAACATTCCCAAGGCTGTCCGACGGTCGAGCGTGAGCATGGCGCGGAAGCTTAACCGCGATCCTGGCGACTTTTGGGCGAACGCGGGTCTTTGCGCGATCTTAGTTGTCTTCAACCTCTAGAAGACGTGGGCCGGAGCCGTCAGCGCCCAGGGCGTCTCCCGGATTGCGGAGTGGGCAGGCGGTCAGCGACAGGCATCCGCAGCCGATGCAATCGCCTAGTTGATCACGCAGCTGGGTGAGTCGACGAATGCGGACATCCAACTCGTCGCGCCAGTTGGTGGAAAGTCTCTTCCAGTCGTCGACGCTGGGCGCGCGATCGTCGGGCAGGGCGGCCAGCGCTTCGCGAATTTCAGAGAGAGGCATGCCCGTGCGTTGAGCCACCTTGATCACCGCCACACGCCGCAGCACGCCGCGTGGATAGCGCCGCTGGTTGCCATCGGTGCGCAGGCTGCGGATCAGCCCCTTGGCCTCATAAAAATGTAAGGCGGAAACGGCGACGCCACTACGCTTGGCGACTTCGCCGATGCTCAGTGTCGGAGGCGAAGAGGATTTCGACATCGGCGCTTGACCTCAACTATGGTTGAGGTTTTACAGGAGAGGCTCCTAAGCAGGCAACCACCCAGGAGCTTTCATGACCCTCGCCGTTCAAGACCAAAACGCTGACGCCGCCCAGTCGGCCAAGCCGGCGCTCAGCATCAGCGTCATCCGGATCAAGCCTGGCCACTTCGAAGAGTTCATGGCCCTTCAGACCGCGCATCTGGAGCGTATCCGCGGCACGGTTCCGGGCGTGCGCGGCGGTCGGCTGTTCAAGTCGTCCGAGAAGAACACGATCGTCTTCGTGTCGGCCTTCGAGACGGCGGAGGACGGCGAGCGATTCCGGCAAGACCCTCGGTTCCGCGAGCACCTGATCCGCGCCGGCGCGCTGATCGAGAGCAACGAAGCCTTGTCGGTCGAGCTGGCCTACGAAATTGGCGTGATCTGACGCGGGAGACGTCGCGGCCTCAAGGCTGCGACTTCACCATCACGAAGCTGCCTGGCGCGTCATCGAGCGGCTTCAACGGTCCTTTGATCGGATCGCGAGCAGGGACTTGTTCGCCCGAACGCGCGCGCAGCCAGGCCGCCCAATGCGGCCACCACGAGCCGGGATGCTCCTCCGCGCCCGCGATCCAGTCGCCCACGTCGCCGGGTAAGCCGTCGTTGGTCCAGTGCTGGTACTTCTTGGCGTCTGGATGATTGATCACCCCGGCGATATGGCCGGAGCCCGCCATGGTGAAGGTCACCGGCCCGCCGAAGGCCTTGGCCCCGCGATAGACGCTGCGGAACGGCGCGATGTGGTCGTCCTTGGACGACTGGACGTAGATCGGGGTTTTTACCTTCGACAGGTCCAGTTGCTCGCCGCCCAGGCTGAGCTTGCCCGTGGTCAGGGCGTTGTCCTTGTAGAAGTTGCGCAGATAGAACAGATGCAACGACTTGGGCATCCGCGTCTGGTCGGCGTTCCAGAACAGCAGGTCGAAGGGGCGGGGCTCCTTGCCCATCAAGTAGTTGCTGACGAAGAACGACCAGATCAGGTCATTGCCGCGCAGCGCGTTGAAGGTGTCGGCCATCGATTGGCTGGGCAGGAAGCCGCCGGCGGCGTCCATCTGCTGCTCGATCGACTGCAGCCATTCCTCGTTGGTGAACAGCAGCAGGTCGCCGGCCTCGGCGAAGTCCTGCTGGGCGGCGAAGAAGGTGGCCGAATTGATCCGCTTGTCGCCGCGCGCGGCCATGTGGGCCAGGGCGACGGACAGCAGCGTGCCGCCGATGCAGTAGCCGACCGTATTGACCTTATCGACGTCGCACTGGGTCATCACCTGCTGGGTCGCGTCGTAGATCCCCTCGAGCATGTAGTCCTCGAAGGTCTTGGCCGCGAGCTTCTGGTCTGGGTTGACCCATGAGGCGACGAACACCGTGAAACCCTGGCCAGTCAGCCAGCGGATCATCGAATTCTCGGGGCGCAGGTCCAGGATGTAGAACTTGTTGATCCACGGCGGGAAGATCAACAACGGGATCTCGCTGACCGTCTCGGTGGTCGGGTTGAACTGCAGCAGCTGCAGGATGTCGTTCTGGTAGACGACCTTGCCCGGCGCCGTGGCGACGTTCTCCCCGACCTTGAACTTGGCCAGGTCCGTCTGGCTGATCGCCAGCTGACCGCCGCCACGATCGAGGTCGGCCGCGAAGTTCTCCATACCGCGCACCAGGCTCTGGCCTTGGGTCTGCACAACCTCGCGCAGGGCGGCGGGGTTAGAGATCAGGAAGTTCGACGGCGAGAACGCGTCGGTCAGCATCTTGGTGAAGAACTCGACCCGTCGCTTGCTGGCCGGATCGACACCGTCAACCTCGGCGATCAGGCCGTTCAGCCAGTTCGACGACAGCAGGTAGGACTGCTTCATCAGGTCGAACATCGGGTTGGACGCCCAGTCGGGATCGTTGAAGCGCTTGTCGCCGGCGGCTGGCGCGACCACGGGGGCGACCTCCTCGCCGGCGGCGCGACGGGCGGTGGTTTGCCAGAGATCCATGTATTGGCTGAAGAGGTCGGCCTGAGCTCGCATCAATCGATCGGGCTGGGCCGCCAGGCGAGACATCACCTCATTCAAGGCCGGGGCGACGTGGAAAGGGTCGGGCGTCAGGGCGGCCGGGCGGTCGGCTTGGCGTAGCGCCGCTTCGGCGATCGCGCCCTGGGCGGTGACGGCGGCGCGGGCCAGGTTGGCCGACAGGGTTTCGACCATCCTCAGCTGGTCGGGCGAGAGCATGGTTTCGAACGGCGGGAAGGGCGGCGCGCCGGGACCCGGGTTTCCGGATGCTTGGGAGCCTGGAGGCGGACCCGCCGATTCGGTCTTTGGCGGCGGAGCGGCTTCCAGCTTGGCCTTGGACTTCGAGCTCTTCGACGCGGCCTTGGCTTGGGGTTCGGGCGTCTCGACCTTGGGTGCGGCTTTCTTCTTAGGCTTTGAAGCCGCCTTCGCCGTGGCCATGAGGTTTCCTCCGGTTGTCCAAGGGCAGTTCGCGAAAAGCGGCGCCGAACGCCTTTCGCTCGCCGCGATCATCGCATAAGACCAGAACCAATGAACGGCGAAACCCGCAAAATTGTACGTGTCGCTCTGATCGTCGGCCTCGCCGCCGGCGCGGCCGCGTGCGTCGCCAGCCCGTTCAAGACGGCCAAGGTCGATCCCAGCTCGCCCGTCGCCGCCGCCGCGACCGCCGCGGCCAAGACCAACGCCTCGTACCGCAAGTTCTCGGACATTCCGGCGATCCCGACCGACGTCCCGACCGCCGACCAGATCCGCGCGGCCGTCGTCAAGCAACAGGTCGCCGGCGAAGCCCTGACCAAGGCCGTCGCTCCGAACACCTGGGAGCTGAAGGACACCGAGACCTACGCCTCGAAGGCGCGTCGCGACGTCAAGCCGCCGGCCTTCGAAGCGCCGACCGACGCCGATCGCGCCGCCACCGAAGCCTTCGCGCGCGCAGCTCGCGGCCGAGCTAGCGCGCCTCCGTCCCAGCCCTAACGGGGCGACGGAGGCATAATCTTCCTTGAACCGGCTTGGCTCGACCCCGCTTGGGGTCTATCCATGCCCGACTTTTCGCTCCCAAAGCGCCGAAGCGGCGCATAGAGCCCTCATGAGCACCGATTTCCACCGTATCCGTCGTCTGCCGCCGTACGTCTTCGAAGAGGTCAACAAGATCAAGGCGCGCCTTCGCGCCGAGGGGACCGACATCATCGACTTCGGCATGGGCAATCCGGACATGCCCACGCCTCAGCACATCGTCGACAAGCTGATTGAGACGGCGCGCGACCCCAAGGCCGGTCGCTACTCCGCCTCGAAGGGCATCCCCGGCCTGCGCAAGGCGATGGCCAACTACTACGGCCGCCGTTTCGGCGTGAAGCTGAATCCCGACACCGAGGTGATCGCCACCCTGGGGTCCAAGGAAGGCTTCGCCAACCTGGCCCAGGCCCTGACCGGTCCCGGCGACGTGATCATCTGCCCGAACCCGGCCTATCCGATCCACGCCTTCGGCTTCATCATGGCCGGCGGCATCATCCGCCACGTGCCGGCCCTGTCGCCGGAAGAGTACCTGTCCAACATCAGCCGCGCGGTGAAGCACTCGGTGCCGCCGCCCAGCGTGCTGATCCTGTCCTATCCGTCCAATCCGACCGCCCAATGGGTGGATCTGGACTTCTACAAGGACGCCGTCGCTCTGGCGAAGAAGCACGATCTGCTGGTGATCAGCGATGTCGCCTACGGCGAGATCTATTTCGACAACAACCCGCCGCCGTCGATCCTGCAGGTCGAGGGCGCCAAGGACATCGCCGTCGAGGTCAACTCGCTGTCGAAGACCTACGCCATGGCCGGTTGGCGCGTCGGCATGGTGGTCGGCAACGCCCGCATCTGCGCGGCCCTGGCGCGCGTGAAGTCGTACCTGGACTACGGCGCCTATACGCCGGTCCAGGTTGCGGCGGCTGCGGCGCTGAATGGCCCGCAGGACTGCGTCGACGAGATCCGCGGCATCTACAAGAGCCGGCGCGACACCCTGATCAAGTCGATGAAGGGCGCGGGCTGGGACATCCCCAATCCGCCGGCCTCGATGTTCGCCTGGGCCAAGATCCCCGAGCAGTACCGCGAGGCCGGATCGATGCTGTTCTCGCGCCTGCTGATCGAGGAGGCCGGCGTCGCCGTCGCTCCCGGCATCGGCTTTGGCGAATATGGCGAGGGCTATGTCCGGATCGGCCTGGTCGAGAACGAGCACCGCATCCGCCAGGCGGCGCGCAACGTGAAGAAATTCATCGCCAACGCCGACTCCATCCTGGCCAAGGCCCACAACAAGATGGAACAGGCCTGAAACAGGGCTCGTCCGGACGGCGTAACGAGGATTCGAAGATGACGAACAAGACCTGGCGCGTCGGCGTCGCGGGCCTGGGCACCGTGGGCGGCGGCCTCCTGCAGTTTCTAGCCGAGCGCCCGGCCTTCGCGCCGGCCGGCGATCGCGCCGTGGTCACCGCCGTCTCGGCTCGGTCCAAGTCGCGGCCGCGCACGGTCGACATCTCGAACCTGGCCTGGTTCGACGATCCCGTGGCCCTGGCCGCCTCGCCGGATGTCGACATCTTCGTCGAACTGGTCGGTGGCTCGGACGGCCCGGCCAAGGCCGCCGTCGAGACGGCGTTGAAGGCGGGCAAGCCGGTGGTCACGGCCAACAAGGCCTTGATCGCCGAGCACGGCGCCGAGTTGGCCGCCCTGGCCGAGGCCAATGGCGCGCCGCTGCTGTTCGAAGCCGCGGTGATGGGCGGCGTTCCCGCCGTGAAGATGATGCGCGAAGCCCTGGTCGGCGACGACATCGTTTCGGTCGCGGGCATCCTGAACGGCACCTGCAACTTCATCCTCTCGGAGATGGAGAAGACCGGCCGCTCGTTCGCCGACGTGCTGCGCGAAGCCCAGGGCCTGGGCTATGCCGAGGCCGATCCGACCATGGACGTCGGCGGCTTCGACGCCGGCCATAAGATCAGCATCCTGGCGGCCCTGGCGTTCGGCTGCGCCCCCAACTTCGCGGCCGCCGAGATCGAGGGCATCAGCGACGTCGAACTGCTCGACATCAAGCTGGCCAAGGATCTGGGCTACCGCATCAAGCTGGTGGCTAGCGCGGCCAAGACCGACGATGGCGTCGCGGTGAAGGTGCATCCGTCGCTGATACCGCTCGAGCATCCCCTGGCCCAGGCCGGCGGGGCGTTGAACGCGTTGTTCATCGAGGGCAAGCGGATCGGCCGGATCTTCGTCCAGGGCCCGGGTGCGGGCGCGGGTCCCACCGCCGCCGCCGTGGCCGCCGACATCGCCGACGTGATGACCAAGGCGGTGCGTCCGGTGTTCCAGGCCCCCGCGGGCGAGCTGGCCTCGTTCATGCCCATCGATCCGGCTCGAGCCGTGGGCAAGGCCTATCTGCGCGTCATGGTCCAGGACCAGCCGGGCGTGATCGCCGCCATCTCCGAAACCCTGGCCGAATGCGGTGTTTCGATCGACAGCTTCCTGCAAAAGCCCGTCGAAGGCGCGGGGGGCGTGCCGATCGTGCTCGTTACCCATGCGACGCCAGAATCGAACCTCCTGGACGCGATTAGCCGCATCGAAAAGCTGCAGACCGTGCTAGAGCGTCCCCGCCTTCTGCGCGTCGCGCGCATCTAAACGACCCGCCGAAAAGGCGGGCGCCAAAGGCGACATTGGGAACAAGGTCTCCTTTTCCGGGGAGGCCGGGAGAGACGGATGAGTTCGAACACCCTGGACCGCTCGCTGGTCCTGGACGCGGTTCGCGTGACCGAAGCCGCCGCGATCGCGTCGTGGACGATGCTGGGACGCGGCGACGAAATGGCCGCCGACCAGGCCGCCGTCGATGCGATGCGCAACGCCTTGAACGAGCTGAACATCGACGGCGAAATCGTCATCGGTGAAGGCGAGCGCGACGAGGCGCCGATGCTCTACATCGGCGAGAAGGTCGGCACGGGCAAAGGCCCCAAGGTCGACATCGCCCTCGATCCGCTGGAAGGCACCACGCTGGCGGCCAAGTCGCAGCCCAACGCCCTGACCGTGATGGCCTGGGCGCCCAAGGGTACGCTGTTGAACGCGCCCGACACCTACATGGACAAGATCGCGTGCGGTCCCGGCCTGCCGGCCGGCGTCATCGATCTCGACAAATCGCCGGCCGAGAACATCAAGGCCCTGGCCGAGGCCAAGGGTGTCGCGCCGACTGAGATCACGGTCTGCGTGCTGGATCGCCCGCGTCACGCCGAGATCATCGCCAACGTCCGCGCCGCCGGCGCCCGCATCCATCTGATTACCGATGGCGATGTGGCCGGGGTGATCAACACCACCGACCCTTCGACCGGCATCGACCTTTATCTGGGCTCGGGCGGCGCGCCGGAGGGCGTTCTGGCCTGCGCTGCCCTGAAATGCGTCGGCGGTCAGTTCCAGGGGCGGCTGCTGTTCCGCAATGGCGACGAGCGCGCTCGCGCCGCCAAGTGGGGCATCACTGAGCTCGACAAGAAGTACGACCTGCACGACATCGTCCGCGACGAGGCGATCTTCGCCGCCACCGGCGTGACGCGCGGCGGGCTGTTGGACGGCGTCGTCTATCGCGACGGCTGCGTCCATACCCACACCCTGGTGATGAACTCCTCGACGGGCACCGTCCGCGAGGTCCGTATGAAGCGGAAGGTCTGAGACCTTCCTGTCACGGCCGTCCTGTAGGGCGGCCGTTTCGCTTTCTGGTTTCGAGGTTCCCATGACTTCCTTTGTCGACTTGGCCGCATGGCTCGCGGCGGAGCCGGCGGACGCCGCCCTCAAGGACGTCGTCCAGACGATCGCGGCGACCTGCGCCCAGATCAGCCGCGTCGTCGCCTCCGGCGCCCTGTCGGGCAGCCTGGGCGCGGCCGGCAGCACCAACGTGCAGGACGAGGAGCAAAAGAAGCTCGACGTCATCACCAACGACATGCTGAGCCAGGCCCTGAAGGGCTGCGCGCCTGTCGCCGGCCTGGCCTCGGAAGAGCTGGAAGAGGTCGAACCCACGGGTCGCGTCGGCGGCTATCTGGTGACCTTCGACCCGCTGGACGGCTCCAGCAACATCGACGTCAACGTCTCGGTTGGCACGATCTTCTCGGTGCTTCCCGCGCCGGCCGGTTGTGCGCCGGCGGAGGCTGATTTCCTGCAGCCGGGCCGCAACCAGGTGGCCGCGGGCTATGCGGTCTACGGTCCGCAGACCATGCTGGTCCTGACGCTGTCGAGCGGCGTCAACGCCTTCACCCTCGACGCTGATGGGCAGTGGCTGCTGACCCATCCGACCCTCGGCGTGAAAGCCGATACCGCCGAGTTCGCGATCAACATGTCGAACCAGCGCCACTGGGCCGAGCCCGTGCGCCGCTATATCGACGGCTGCCTGAGCGGCAAGGACGGCCCGCGCGGCAAGAACTTCAACATGCGCTGGATCGCCTCGATGGTGGCCGACGTCCATCGCATCATGATGCGCGGCGGGATCTTCCTGTATCCGTGGGACGCTCGCGAACCCGAAAAGCCCGGCAAGCTGCGGCTGATGTACGAGGCCAACCCGATGAGCCTGATCGTCGAACGGGCCGGCGGCAAGGCCACGGACGGCGTCACCCGCATCCTCGACATCCAGCCGACCAAGCTGCACCAGCGCGTGCCGGTGGTGCTGGGCTCGGCCAACGAGGTCGAGGCCGTGCGAGCGGAAATGAGCGCCTAGCGCCTCCT
Organism: Caulobacter sp. P4_E5; assembly: GCF_056401555.1. Taxonomy (NCBI): domain Bacteria; kingdom Pseudomonadati; phylum Pseudomonadota; class Alphaproteobacteria; order Caulobacterales; family Caulobacteraceae; genus Caulobacter; species Caulobacter sp. P4_E5. The sequence continues at coordinate 7,708 of NZ_JBFUJD010000027.1, read as the reverse complement.
TGCGTCCGGGACTGTCGCCGCCGTGTCGCATGGAGCGAATCCGTACGAACGAGTAGTCTGCCGCCATGGCCGCTGACGGTGTCTCCAATATCGCCTCCGACGCCTTCCTGGGCGTCGAACGTTCGCTGAGCGGCCGCGCCTGGCGTGAGCGCCCGGCGGACCTCGCCGTGGTGCGCGACCTACAGCAGCGCCACGGTCTGATCGAGCCCTTGGCTCGGGCCCTGGTGTCGCGCGGCGTCTCGCTGGACGGCGCCGAGCACTATCTGCGCCCGACCCTGAAGGCGCTGTTCCCCGATCCGTCCAGCTTCACCGACATGGATCGAGCGGCCGAGATCCTGATCGACGCGCTGGAGCAGGGCCGGCCGACCATGGTCTTCGCGGACTACGACGTCGACGGGGCCACCAGCGCCGCCCAGTTGGTGCGCTGGTTCCGTTACATGGGCGTAGAGCTGCCCATCTACATTCCCGACCGGCTGACCGAGGGCTACGGCCCCAGCCCGGCGGCGTTCCGCACCATCCGCGAGGGCGGGGCCGAGCTGGTCGTCACCCTGGACTGCGGCGCGGCGGCCTATGACGCCATCGCCAGCGCCGCCGAGATCGGTCTCGAGGTCGTGGTCATCGACCACCACCTGATGCGTGAAGACCCGCCGGCCGCCGCCGCCGTGGTCAATCCCAACCGGCCGGGCTGTCAGAGCGGACAGGGGGTCTTGGCCGCCGCCGGCGTGACCTTCGTGCTGCTGGCCGCCCTGAACCGCGAAGCGCGCAAGCGCGGTCTGTTCACCGACGAGCGTCCGCAGCCGGACCCGCGCCAATGGTTGGACCTGGTCGCCCTGGGCGAGGTCTGCGACGTCACCCAGCTGGTCGGTTTCAACCGCGCTCTGACGGCTCTGGGGCTGCGAACCATGGGGGCCTGGGCCAACCCCGGGCTGAAGGCCCTGTTCGCGGTGGGCAAGGGCTCGGGCGACCCGTCCGTGTTCCACGCCGGCTTCATCCTGGGGCCCCGGATCAACGCCGGCGGCCGCATCGGTCGCTCTGATCTCGGCGCGCGCCTGCTGTCGACCGACGACCCTGTGGAAGCCGCCGCCTTGGCCGAGGAGCTGGACGGCCTCAACACCGAACGCAAAGCGGTCGAGGCCGCCGTGGTCGAGGAGGCCGCGGCTGTGCTCGAGCGTGGCAACTTCAATACCGACGCACCGGTGATCGTCGTGGCGGGCGAGGGCTGGCACCCCGGCGTGATCGGCATCGTCGCCGGCCGCCTGCGCGAGCGTTATCGCAAGCCTGTCGTGGTGATCGGCGTCGATCGCGCCGCCAATGTCGGCAAGGGTTCGGGTCGATCGCAGCCGGGCGTGAACCTGGGCAGGGCGATCCAGGCCGCCTTCGAGGCGGGCCTGCTGATGGCCGGCGGCGGTCACGCCATGGCGGCGGGGCTGTCGATCCGTCCGGAGATGATTCCCGAATTCCGCGCCTTCCTGGAGGAGCGGCTGGCCGGCGAGATGGAAGCGGTCGGCGTCGAATCGGTCGAGATCGACGCCCTGGTCCAGCCGCGCGCGGCGAATCGGGCGCTGCTGGATGACTTCCAGCGCCTGGCGCCGTTCGGTCCGGGCAATCCCGAGCCGATGTTCGCCTTGACCCAGGTGCGTCCCGACCGCGTCTCGGCCCTGAAGGGCGGGCACGTGCGCCTGGATCTCGTCGGCCCCACGGGCGACCGGATCAAGGCCATCAGCTGGCGCAGCGCCGAGACGCCGCTGGGCCAGCGCCTTCTGGCTGGTGGCGGGACTCTGGACGTGGTGGGTAAGCTGAAACCGGACGACTACATGGGCCGCAACGGCGTCCAGCTGGAGATCGAGGACGCCCACGATCCGAGGGCGCGCTACGCGCTCTAGCTGGGTGGCGTGGACGGACTGAAAAAACGACTTGGAGCGGGTTGCGCACCCCAAACGACGCGGCTATACACCCGCTTCCTCGCGGGGCCGCGGTCCCTTCGTCTATCGGTTAGGACGCCAGATTTTCAATCTGGAGAGAGGGGTTCGACTCCCCTAGGGACTGCCACCCGCGAGGCCATATCTCGACGATGTTCCGCTTCGGCGTGACGTGGTCCCTTCGTCTATCGGTTAGGACGCCAGATTTTCAATCTGGAGAGAGGGGTTCGACTCCCCTAGGGACTGCCATCTTCGGCTGTATTTCAGAATTATTGCCAGAATGTAGCTGCGGCGAAATGTCGCGGATCGCGTCCGCACGTCATTTTGACGTGATTTCGTCATTGACGGCTCTCGTCACGCGAGAACACTGTTCTTGTAGTGCTCGCTCCGATGGGCTGATTGGGCGAGCCAGAGGGGTGGGATGTCTGGTTATGATTTCGAGGACGCTGCGGCGCACGAAGAGTTCGTGCGCATCAGCGGGAGGGTGAAGTGGTTCGACGCCGGCAAGGGTTACGGGTTCATCGTACCGGATGATCCGGGCCAAACCGGGCTGAAGGACGTGCTTCTACATGTGACATCGCTGCGCAACTGCGGCCGCGAAACCGCCATGGAGGGGGCGGTGATCGTGTGCGACGTGGTGCGGAGGCCGAAAGGCTGGCAGGTCAGCGAGGTCGTCAATCTCGACGAAAGTTGCGCGCCCGCGCCGCTCGAGCGGCAAAAGCGGACTTTCGCCGATGGGCCGCCGCGCCGGGACCCCCTCAGAGAAGGTCACGGGCGTCACGCCTTGACCCCCGAGGGGCCGGCCGAGCACGCCAAGGTCAAGTGGTTCAACCGCACCAAGGGTTATGGCTTCGTGATTCGCGACGCCGAACCGGGCGATATCTTCGTGCATATCGAGACGCTCCGTCGGGGCGGACTTGAGGACCTGCAGCCGGGCGACGACGTCCTGGTGCGGTTCGCGCGGGGGCCCAAGGGCCTGGTGGTCGCGGAAATCACCGCCGGCGACGTCTGACTTCCGCCGCCTCGACCCGGACGCTAGTCTCCTCGGGGGCTGGCTTTTTCGGCGAGGTGACGTGTGGCGCGACGGATGATCGACAGGCGAGGCCTGCTCGCCGGGTTGGCGCTTGGCGTCTGCGCGAGCGGAGAGGTTTGGGGCGCGCCCAAGCTGGAGGCGGTGGAAATCGTCACCAGCCGCGGCCGCGCGCGCTTTCAGGTCGAGATCGCCGCCACCCGGGCCGAGCAGGCGCGGGGACTGATGTTCCGCAAGGCGCTCGCGCCCGATCGGGGGATGCTGTTTGTCTACAAGCGGCCGCAGCCGGCGGCCTATTGGATGAAGAACACCCTGATCCCGCTGGATATCATCTACATCCAGCCGGACGGCAGGATCCTGTCGATCGTCCGCAACGCCCGTCCGCACGACGAGACGCCGCTCCCGTCGGGAGGGTTGGTGCTGGGTGTTCTGGAGATCGCCGGCGGCCGCGCGGCGCAGCTTGGCGTCCTGCCAGGCGACCGCGTCCTGCACCGGATCTTTCCGAAGGCGTGAACAAGACGCGAAGTTGAGCGCGGCCTTTGTTGATCCGCGCGCCGAACCCCTGTAGAGCACGCGCCTGCCGATGTTTCGGAGCGTAGCGCAGTCTGGTAGCGCGCCTGGTTTGGGACCAGGATGTCGCAGGTTCGAATCCTGCCGCTCCGACCATCGGCAAGTACTTTGGGAGAGGTCCATGCTGGCCCGCATCTATCGCCCCGCCAAGAACGCCATGCAGTCCGGCAAGGCCAAGACCAAGGACTGGGTGCTGGAGTTCGAACCGGCTTCGGCCCGCAAGTCCGATCCCCTGATGGGCTGGACCCAGTCCAGCGACATGAACGGCCAGGTCCGCCTGACTTTCGAGACCCGCGACGAGGCCGTGGCCTATGCCCAGCGCCATCAGATCGCGTTCCAGCTGTTCGAGGCCAAGGCTCCCAAGCGGATCCTCAAGGCCTATGCCGACAACTTCGCGGCCAACCGCAAGCAGCCCTGGACTCACTAGGCCCTGCGGACGCCCCGGCGCGCGCGCCCTTAGCTCAGCTGGATAGAGCACTCGCCTTCTAAGCGAGCGGTCGCAGGTTCGAATCCTGCAGGGCGCGCCAATCCGCCGATTATACGATCCTGTACGCCGGAGCCGCCCCAACGATGCGGATTGGGCTCAAAAATATTTCCTCGCCGGAAGGCAGGGCTGGAGAGTTTTGGTTCAACTTAGGATTTTATAAATGTAATCTTGAGTTGCTCGCAGCTATTTTCTCAGACACGACGACGCGCTCGCCAAGGCTCCGTGCGGCGGATTTCGTCCTCTAGCGTCGCCCGAGCCCAATCGGCGCCTTTGCAGGTCGAACGACGTCCGACGAACCAAGGCTCTTCCGTCGCGGCCGCGCACGGTCGATATCTCGAACCTGGCCGCCCTGATCGTCCGCGAAGTGCGCCAACCGCTTTTTGGCGCGACCTCGCCGCCCGACCAGACATCTGGACCGCCTGCAATTGCGGGTAGGGTCTTCGAGCTATCGCGTCGCTTGGCTTAGAGCGGCCTGCCGAACATCGTCGTTGGCTTGATGTCGGAGAATTTGGCGAGGTCGGCTCGAAGCTCGGCCATCTCGGGCTTGGCGAGGGCGGCCTCCAGGGCTTCGGACGACGCGAACTCGAAGTGGGCGATCATCGCGAACGGCGGCGCCGTCGCGCCTCTTGGCACGCCCTCGATCAGCGTGACCTTGTCGGCCTTCATCACGCGCATCACCATGGGGATGTGGGTGGACCGGTAGTAGCCGGTGTCGAACCGCGCGCCGTCGTGGTTCGGGTAGATCACGTTAAAGCTGACGCTGGATTTTGGCTCCGCCGCCATGGCCGATCCGGATGCGGCGGCCGTTGTCACACCGACGCCCGCCGCCGCGGCCAATCCCAAATCGCGCCTGCTCAGCATCGTGGTGATCTTCCTCATGAGCGCCCAAGCAAGCGCGCGGCGACCGGAAACAGGCGAGCCCGTCTCGCGGGGCGGACCATACACTCAGGCCGCTCCCGCCCTCAGTCAATGCGTTCGAGCGACCGGGGCCGCCGTTCGCTGACGGCGGCGGCTAGCTAATCCTCGCCCATTTTTCGCAAGTTGGCTCGAGACGGTAGTAGTTGGCTGATGAACGGCAGGATCGCCGCGCCGACAGCCGGCGCGTCGGCCGCTGTCGCCGCACGCAGGACGGGGGCGATGGTCGGCACGCCCTCGATCTTGGACAGTCTGCGATTGAGGGCATGGATCAGGTGGTCGACGATGTCGGCCGGAAGACGGCCGCCGACATAGATGGCCTCGGGATTGACCACGCAGCTGATGTTCAGAACGGGCTCGGTCAGAAGTTCGGCGGCCAGATCGACCCATTCGGCGAGGAGCGCTTGGCCGCCGGGCGGCAAGGCCGAGAGCTCCTCTGGGTGGGACAGGCTGAAGCCGCCACGCTCCAGATGATCGTAGAGGGCTGAAAGCGACACGACGCCCTGTAGTGATCGCGCCGGGGAGCGGCGCGAGCGAACCGGCAAGAAGCCGATCTCGCCGCTGCGTCCGTTGGCCCCGCGGAAATGCTCGCCGTCGATGACCAGTCCCCCGCCCAAGCCTGAGGTGATCAGGATGTAGAAGAAGCTCGGCTTGCGTAGCCCATGGCCAAATTGCGACTCGCCCAGCGCCGCGGCGGCCGCGTCGTTCTCGACGATGATTGGCAGGTCGAAGGCCGGCGCCAGCAGGGCGCGCACGTCCACGCTGTTCCAGGCTTCGTAGTCGGCGGGTCTACGGGGCAGCTCCACCTGGCCCATGTCGTCCGGCATGGCCACGCCAAGGCCCAGGACCGGCATGGCGGAAAAGTTCCACTCCGAGAACATGCGCTCGGTCTCGTCCCGGAAGAAACTCGCCACGGCCTCGGGAGAGGCGAAGTCGATTTCACAGGTCGCGCGTGATCGCACCCGGCCGGCTAAGTCGAGCAAGACGATCGTGATGTGATCGCGGTCGATGTTCATGCCAAGCGAGAAGCAACCCTCGGGGTTGATGGCCAACTGCATGCCCGGCTGCCCTCGGCCTCCGCGCACGCGTCCCACCTCGATGATCAACTTCTGATCCAGCAGTCGCTTGGTGATGTTCGCGATGGCCGGCGGCGTCAGGCCGGTGATCGTGGCCAGGTCCGGGCGGATCACGGGGCCGACGACCCGGATTGCCTGTAGGGTCACCCGCTGATTGTAGTCGCCGGCCCGCTCGAGGTTGGTGCCCGACAGGTGCGGCCCAGCCGCCTTGTTTCTTTCCGGACGAGTTATTCCGGCGGGTCTTCGCATGGGTCGTCCTCTTCGTCTTCGACTCAAGCGCCCGTGGGCTATCAGCCCTGGAGTAATGAGCGCGTCTAGACCTGGAAAGAGGATCGCCTTCCGGAGGTCGGCGAGCCTCTTGGCCGGGGCGCAAGAGCCCCGTGGGCGCGAGCCGCTATTGGCCGCTGGTGAGTTCGGCGACGACGTCATAGGCGTCGCCGCGATAGTAGGATTGGGAAAACTCCGCCGCGCGGCCGTCCGGAAGGAAGCCGCGTCGTTCGATCAACAGGCCGGCATCGCGGACCGAGACCCCGAGACTGTCGGCCTGGGCCTTGGTAAGCGCGACCGCGCGCAAGCGCTGAAGGGCGCGCACCGGACGATAGCCCGACTGCGCGAGCGCCTCGTAGAGCGAGTCTCCAACCGCCTCGATCGAAGGCAGGCAATAGGCCGGAATGGTCGCATACTCCAACGCCATGGGCGCATCGTCGGCGTAGCGGATGCGGTGGAAGCGATAGACCGCCGCGCCTGGTGAGAGTCCGAGCGACAAGGCCTCCTCGGGCGTCACCGCGCCGAGCGAGCGATTGACCCATACGCTATGGGGGCGGCGGCCTCGCGACACCATGTCCTCGGAGAACGACGACAGCCTGGAGAAGCTCTTCTCGACGCGGCTGGTCACGAAGGTGCCCGCGCCTCGGTGGCGGCTCAATAGGCCCTCATCCACCAGGCCGCTCAGCGCCCTGCGCACCGTGATACGGGAGACCGCGTACTCCTCCGCCAGATCCCGTTCGGCAGGAATGGCCGCGTCGTGCCGTAAAACGCGGCTCTGGATGGCGCGCCTGAGCACACGTTGTAGCTGCAGGTAAAGGGGGAGGGCGTCATCGGCCTCAAGCCGGCCCACGAGGTCGGAGAAGGACATGGAACTCCCTGTGGATTTCATGGGTAGGCGCCACTGAGCACCAGTGCGCGCACGCAGCGAAGCGCGCGGATGGGGTCCGGGTCACTTGCGAGACCGTTGTAAGGGTCAGGGTAAGACCACTTGAAGCCCAGGATAAAACCTCACCAACTTGCTTTAAATTCGATCGCACACACCACGTCGTACCGAAGGCCAAGTTTGTCGCCACCTGGCCCGGGTTGCGGGGATCCGACCAAAACGCGATTGAAATATATAGCGTTCCTATACCTCTTGGGTGGCAGGAACGATCGCCTTCACGATGAGGCGGCGCCCGCAGAGTGGCAACTTTATGCGACCTTGGGAAATTATATATGAAATTTGATTTTACTATTTGACGATGCCGCCGACGCGGTCCTAGGGTCCAATTCGTATCAGGTATCTCAATGGTCCTGAATTGGTATGCATGACTTTTGAGAGCCTTGAGCGGCCGTCGCCTCGACGGTCTGGCGAGGGGGCGGCGGCGCCCAAGGGGAGGAACTCGGACATGAGCCTCAGATCACATGTGCTCCTGACGACCGCGTTGGCGGGGTTGTTGGCGGC